>LJCR01002177.1 GCA_001399705.1 Kouleothrix aurantiaca | reverse complement strand
CCGATATGCAGCCCACCAGCGAGGGCCAGCCGCCGTATATGGCCGTGTATCGCAAGGTGCTGAAGCTGCCGCGCTTTCATGCCTTCCCCGCCCACCCCGCGCTGATGCAGATCGCGCGGCACCTGCTGGCGGGCGAGGTGCTGGTACACCCCCGCCGTATCGGTCGGCTGACCTTCCCGAACAATCAGGGCGCGACCACACCAGCGCATCAGGATCACTACTACATTCGCGGGGCGGTGGAAACCTACTCGTGCTGGGCGCCGCTGGGCGATTGCCCGATGAGCCTGGGCGGGCTGGCGGTCTGGCCGGGAACGCAGCGGCGCGGGTTTCTCGACCATAGCGTGCACCATCCCGGCGCGGTTGGCGGCTGCGGCGTGCCCGTTGATCCGGCTGAGGCGGTGTGGCACACCACCGATTTCGAGGCTGGCGACGCGCTCTTTTTCCACTCGTACACCATCCACAAGGCGCTGCCCAACGAGTCGGGCGACCGCCTGCGCGTTTCGACCGACAATCGCTACCAGCGCAATGGCGACGCAATCGACCCGGGCGCGCTGCTGCCGCATTTTAACCTGCAATGAACTCGCGCCACAGGCGGGCCAGCTCGCGGGCAGGGGCGCGCCAGTAGCGCTCGGGATCGACGTCGAGGGTGGGGCGCGTGGCGAGCACCGGGCGGCGCTCGGCGGCAAAAGCGCGCAGCGCGGCGGCAGCAGGCTTTTCGCGCCCCTGCGCATCAACAAGGCCAAGCGTGCGCTCGCGGGCGCTGCGGTCGAGCGGGGGCTGCCGCCACAGCTCGGGCGCGTAGTCGGCATAGCACCAGAGCATCGCGCCAGTCGCGCCCACTTCCACAAGTTTGGGCAACACCTCGGCCAGGTAGCCAGCCATTTCCTCCTCCGACGCCATGAACTGCTCGCGCGGCTGGCCGTAGGCTGTCCAGCTCCAGGTCGTCGAGGGCATGCCCGGCGCTTCGGTGCAGCCGCCAAACTCCTCCATCAGCGTGGGCTTGCCGCACAGGGCGCTGGTGAGCGCACATAGAAACGGCACAAAGTCGCTGTCGAGCGGGCCGGTCGACCAGTCGGCGTACATCGGGTAGCCGTGGATGGCGGGAATATCGACTTCGGCGAAAATATCGTTGGCGCGCAGGCCCAGGTCTTCGGTCAGGTCGGGCACGTGCAGGCCGCAGGTAATTGGCGTGCGC
>LJCR01002179.1 GCA_001399705.1 Kouleothrix aurantiaca | reverse complement strand
CTGCGGTAGAAGCCAAACGGGTCGCCGCCTTCCAGGCTGGCCGGGCCGAGCCGGTACGCACCGCGGGCAGTGCAGCGCAGGCGGTAGCGCCAGACCACGCTTTCGTACCAGCGCAGACTGGTGATGCGATTGATCACCTGCCGCCCCTCGGTATCGAGCCGGCGGTCGTGCCCGATGATGGCGAGCGGGGCGGGCACAATGTCGCGCACCACCAGCGCCACCAGCGGCAGCGGCTTGCGGTTGGCGATGCGGATGGTCAGCTCGACCTCGTCGTCGGGGAAGGCGCGTGGCTGGCTGAGCTCGCGGCTGTAGCTCAGGCGCAAGAGCGACCAGCGGTCCCACTGCCAGGCCAGCCACGCGGTGGTGAGCAGCAGAATGCAGATCAGCGCCAACAGGCCCTGCCCGGTGAGCAGCGACAGGAAGGTCAGGACGATCAGGCCCTGGATGGTTTGGCGACGGAACATCCGCGTCCTTCAGGAAACTCTTGCACCGCAAGTTGTGAATGGAGCCGTTTTACCACCAAGACACGAAGACACCAAGATATTTTTATTATGCATACTGCGAAATGCGAGTAGTTGTTTCGTGAAACCTTCGCGTCTTTGTGCCTTCGTGGTTGCGTATTCAATACGTCTTTGCGTTCTTTGCGCTCTTTGCGGTTTATAACTCGCGTCTCGCGCGTTACTCGACCGGCGCGGGCACTTTTACCACGGCGTTGCGCACGACCTCGGCGGGCGAACGGCCGCGCAGCCGCGCTTCGGGCGCGAGGATCAGGCGGTGCGCCAGCACGGGCACGGCCAGCTCCTTCACGTCGTCGGGCCGCACGAAATCGCGCCCGCGCAGGGCAGCCAGCGCCTCGGCCAGCCGCACCGCCTCAATCACGTGCGCCGACGAGACGTCGAAATCCTGTTCGCGCAGCAGCCGCGCCACGCGCGCCAGCCAGCGCGTGGCGACTTCGGTAGATGTGTGGCCGGCGCGCATGCCGTGCCAGAGGTGCTCGTACCAGCCGGGCGACTCGATACCCGCGCCGTAGCCGCTGCCATACGCCAGCCGGCCATGCGTCCACGGCACCCAGGTGGCCTGGAGCTTGGTTTTGGGCAGACCCTTCAACAGCGCGGCGTCGGCTTTGGGGCTGGCGAGATCGACCAGCGCGGGCGCGTGCCATGCGCCGCACACCACAGCAATGCGCTCGTAGCCC
>LJCR01002178.1 GCA_001399705.1 Kouleothrix aurantiaca | reverse complement strand
GCGTACAGCTGGTCGACGTCGGCAACGTGGTTCTCAGGTTGGGGAAGCGCCTCGAGGATGTCGCTATAGGTTAGATAGCCCTGAGCGCGGGCAATCTCGAGCAGTTGCTCCAGCATTTGCGCCCACTCCTGTAGCGATGTCTCTGCGAGAGGGACGGTCATAAGCGTGTTCCTAATTGACATATTACACGACCTGTCAAGCTTCATCACTTGGTCAGGTCGTGTTGTGAAATCATTCACCAGCTTCGGTGCTGTTTTTAAGACAACAATATGGGGCTGAGAGACTCTCACTCAAAGCCCCAGCTCTGCTCTCTTAAATAAGAGGGACGCGAGCTTGGCACCCCGTTTCGCGAGATTACTATAACATTAGTAACTGGTTAAAGTCAACCCCTTTCTCCACAAGATCTTCGACACTTTGTCCACTTATCCACATAACGGAATCACATTGAGACGCCACAGAACATACGTTCTACACAATTTCGGTGTCAACTCTGTGGAAAAAACCAGCCGCCAGGCACGCGCATGCCACTGCAAGATTTGTGCCATTACAATGCTATAAATCCTTATACGCTGTCCACGCTACTACAGTGCCGCTGATCCAGACGAACAAGGCATGCCTGCGGTTGCGCCGCGCCTCACAAACCTTGCACAGCCTGCGCACTGGCAGCCACGACGAGCATTTATGTAAATCGTTTCGGCCACGGCGCGGCGCGTTTCACCTTGACAGCCAGCGCGCGAAATCGTAGGATCAGGCG
Source organism: Kouleothrix aurantiaca (assembly GCA_001399705.1). Taxonomy (GTDB): domain Bacteria; phylum Chloroflexota; class Chloroflexia; order Chloroflexales; family Roseiflexaceae; genus Kouleothrix; species Kouleothrix aurantiaca. The sequence continues at coordinate 441 of LJCR01002178.1, read as the reverse complement.
ACAGAAAAGGAGCAAGCATGAGCCATTTCACCTATGCGCTGCGCGCCGCCGCCGAACGAAACAGGAGCCACCTGTGCGTCGGCCTCGATCCCACGCGCCTGCCCGCGCAATTCACCAACGCCGAGGATGGCCTGTACGATTTTTGCATGGCAATTGTGGAGGCGACGGCCGACCTGGCTTGCACGTTCAAGCCAAATATCGCGTTTTTCGAGGCGCACGGCCCGGCTGGTATCAGCTCGCTGCGCCGCCTGATTGCCGATATGCCTCGCAGCGTGCCGGTGATTGTGGATGCCAAGCGCGGTGATATTGGCTCAACTGCCGCCGCCTACGCCCAGGCGATCTTCGACCAGCTTGGCGCAGATGCCGTCACGCTGAGCCCCTACCTCGGCGGCGACGCGCTGGCTCCCTTCCTGGCCTACGCCGACAAAGGCTGCTTCATCC
>LJCR01002176.1 GCA_001399705.1 Kouleothrix aurantiaca | reverse complement strand
TACTCTGGAAAATAAGTTATTCGACACTTCCGTGAAGGTCTGGTAGACTCAGACCATGAACAAACAGCACATTACGCTGAGCGACACCGATCGCTCGACCCTGACCAATCTGCTCGCTCGCGGCACGCTCTCGGCCAAGACGTTCAAACGCGCCACCGCGCTGCTCGAACTCGACCGCGGCAAGACACTCGTCGAAGTTGCCGCCACCGTGCAGGTTTCCTATCCAACCGTCTCGTCCTGGCGTGACAAGTACATCACGCTGGGTCTGCGCAGCCTCGACGACGCGCCACGCTCTGGCCGTCCGATCGAGATTGATGGTGAACAGCGCGCCAAAATCACTGCGCTTGCCTGCTCTGATGCACCAGAAGGTCACGCCCGCTGGTCTTTGCGCTTGCTGGCTGAGAAGGCCGTCGAAAGCGGTCTGTGCGAGCACGTTTCCCACAGCCTGGTCGGCGACGTACTCAAAAAAACGAACTGAAGCCGCATCGGCATCAAACCTGGTGTATCGGCACCATCAACGCCGCCTTTCTGGCACGGCTCGAACAGATTCTCGCGCTGTATGCGCTGCCCTATGATGCCAGCCAGCCCGTGATCTGCTTTGACGAGCGACCCTGCTTTTTAATTGGCGACACGCTCAGCCCACGACCGATGCGCAAAGGTGAGATTGCCAAGCAACATTATGAGTACGAAAAGCTCGGCTCGTGTGCGCTGCTCGCTGCGATAGAACCGCTCACAGGACGACGATTTGGACACGTCCACGAGCGACGAACCAAACGTGAGTTTATGGAGTTTTGCCAAGCACTTGCGGCAGCCTATCCTGAGGCAGCCAAGATCCGTCTGGTGCTGGACAATCTGAACACGCACAATGCCTCATCGTTTTACGAGCATCTGAGTGCAGAGGAGGCATTCGCGCTCGCCGAGCGGTTCGAGTTCATCTATACACCAAAAAGCGCGTCGTGGCTGAACATGATCGAGTGCGAATTCTCGGTGATCTCGCGTCAATGTCTGGACCGACGGATTGCGACAATTGCGTGTCTGCGCAGCGAAGTGCTTGCCTTACTCGAAGAACGCAGTGCCAAGGGTATCAAGATCCATTGGCAGTTCGGCATCCAAGCCGCGCGTTCCAAGCTCAATTCGAAGTATTCTCGCGTCAACGCAGCCAATGAAAAATATCGGATCTCTTAATTTCCAGAGTA
>LJCR01002174.1 GCA_001399705.1 Kouleothrix aurantiaca | reverse complement strand
CAGGAACTCGGCCAGCACTTTCGCCAGCTCGGTTTTGCCCACGCCTGTCGGCCCCACAAAGAAGAAGCTGCCCAGCGGCTTGTGCGGGTCGTTCAGCCCGGCCTTGATCACCGTCACAAGATCGACCATCGCGCCGACCGCGTCGGGCTGGCCGAGCAGGCGTTCTTCGAAGTAGGCGCGCACGTCGGGCACGCGCATGGCCTGTTCATCGGAAAGAATGAACTCGGGCAGGCCAGTGGCGCGTGTAAAGGCGCGAATGGCGTCGGCGCGGCCAAGGGCGCGCAAGGGTTGAGCGCGCTCAATTCCTGCGGCGCCGGTCGTGTCGCGGGCGAGGTCTTCCAGAAAGCGCACCGCCTTGCCGGGAAAGGCGCGGTAGGGTATGAAACGCCGCGTCAGGTTGAGCGCTGCCGCGACGGCTGCCGGGTCGATGCTCAGGTTGCGGGTGGCTTCGAGCCGGCGCGCGGTCGCATGCGCAATCGCCTGGGTATCGGCCTCATTGGTTTCGCTCACGTCGATGCGGCGGAAGGCGTTCATAAAGCTCGGCTCGACCCGCATGCCCGCGTCGAATCCTTCGGGCGCGCACTCGCAGATGATCGTCAGCTCGCCGCTTTCGAGATATGGGCGCAGAAACCGGCCCATGTTGTTGTCGCTGCCGCTCCAGCGCCCGGCATCCAGAATCTCGTTCGGGTCGGCCATGTACAGGATCTGGCGGCCACGGCGCACCTGCTGGATCAGGCGCTGGGTGCGGCCCTGCCACTCGCCGGTGTATTTCATGCCGGCGATCAGGTTATTGGCCGTGACGGCCCAGACCTCGCGGTCGCGCCGTGCGGCCGGCACATTGCCCTGCCGAATGCGCTCAACGATTTCGTGCAGCAGCGCGGTTTTGCCCACGTCGGCGCGGCCCACCAGCATGATGCTGCTGAGCTTGTCGCCCGCCAGCGCGGCCAGCACCTGCTCCACCAGCGCGTCGCGGCGGTCGGCGCGGCCGAGTTTGCCGCGGGCGGCCTGTTCGCTCAGGTTCATGCCGCAGAGCGCCAGCACATTTTCCTGATTATGAGTGTTGCTCAGCTCAACCGGCTCGGGCTCGGCGAGCGTGGGCGCGGGGATCGTCAGCACTTCCAGCGTTTCGCTGCCGTCGAGGTCGGCCTCCACAATCGCGGGCGATTTCCATTTGCGCATATGGTGCAGCAGGGCGGC
>LJCR01002175.1 GCA_001399705.1 Kouleothrix aurantiaca | reverse complement strand
TCATGATCTCGCGCACCAGCCGCGACACGCCGTGGTAGGCGTCGTCGGGAATAATTACGTGGTCGCCCGGCGCAAGCGACTGAAACACCGCCATCGCCGCCGCCAGCCCCGAGCCGAACGCCGCGCAGGCAGCGCCGCCTTCCAGCGCGGCCAGGCATTCCTCCAGCGCGGGGCGGTTGGGGTTGCCCGAGCGCGTGTAGATATAGCCGCTTGGGAAGCTGCCGTCGGCGGCGCGCTCAAACGTCGTCGAAAGCACGATTGGCGGCATCACAGCGCCGCTGGCGGGGTCGGGCGCCTGCCCGGCGTGAATAGCAAGTGTTTCGAGATTCATAGCACCCCTGCTTGAGTTGCATGTTTGAAAGTTGCAGGTTGCACGTTGCCTGGCCAACCCGCTAACCTTCAACCTGCTAACTTTCCAACCTGTAACCCGCTAACCTGCAACCTGCTAACCTTTTAACTTTCCAACCTGTAACCCGCTAACCTGCGACCTGCTAACCTGCTAACCGATAAAGAGGCTCGCCAGCGCGCCGACGCCAAAGAGCAGAATGATGATGCCCGACACGCGATTGACCCACACCAGCGTCGCTGGCGTGACGCGCGCGCGCAGCAAGCCAACCCCGCCGCTCAGCAGCAGCCACCACAGCGCCGAGCCAATGAACACGCCCAGCACCAGCAGCCCGGCCGCGCCGTAGCTGCCCGCCGCGCTCGCCAGCCCCAGCCCGGCGAATACCGCCAGAAACGACAGAATCGTGGTTGGATTGGTCAGCGTCAGGAAGAATGTGGACGCATATGCGCCGAGCAGGCCCGCGCCGCTGGCGTTCGCCGCCTGCGCGGACGGGCGCGCCAGCAAGGTTCGCACGCCCAGGTAGCACAGAAACGCGCCGCCGATCAGCTTCAACCACAACTGCTGGCTGATCAGCAGGCTTGAAATAAAGGTCAGCCCGAAGCCGGCAATACAGCCGTAGATCGCGTCGGCCGTGGCCGCGCCCAGCCCCGAAACCAGCCCGGCCGCGCGCCCGTTCGCCAGTGTGCGGCGGATGCACAGCGCCCCGATCGGCCCCACCGGCGCGGCGATGGAAAAGCCGATCAGCAAGCCCTTCAGCAGCAGTGTGGTGTCCATCATATCCTCCTAAATGATGCGTACGAAAACCTGCAAATCTGCAACCAGCTAACCGATTTCGGCCGGGTGCGTGATAT
>LJCR01002172.1 GCA_001399705.1 Kouleothrix aurantiaca | reverse complement strand
ATACGCGGTTTACTGGTTGCTGGCGAACTCGCTCGCCGCGATGACGCCATTCATTATTGGCCTGGTGCTGGCCTACCTGCTGCTGCCGCTGGTCAACCGCCTGAGCCGGCGCATGCCGCGCCCGGCTGCCATTCTGACCGTCTACCTGGGTGGCTTTCTGCTGATCTTCCTCGCTTTTGCCTACATTGTGCCGCCGGTGGTGAGCCAGGTGCAGGAGCTGCTGACGAACATGCCCAGCCGCGAGCAGCTCGAAAGCTTTGGCAGCTCGCTCCTGCAGCAGTACGAAAATCAGGTGCCCGCTGCGATCAAGCAGCCGATCGAGCAAGGCTTGAACAGCGCGCTGCGAACGCTGCAAACCAACTTCGCGACGTATGTGCAGGGGCTCACGACCTTCCTGTTCACGCAGGTGCTGCAAATTCTGAACACGGTCTCGTTCCTGATCGGCTTCCTGATCATTCCCTTCTGGCTGTTCTATGTGCTCAACGACGAAGAGAAAGGCAAGGCGTTTCTCGACCGCGTGCTGCACCGGCGCATTCGCGACGATTTCTGGAATATTTTCGGCATTATCGATCAGGTGTTCAGCGATTATATTCGCGGGCAGCTGCTGCTCGGCCTGGCGGTGGGCGTGATGGTGGGCGTGGGTCTGCTGATTTTGCGCCTGCTGGGCTTTGATGTGCCCTACGCGCTGCTGCTGGCGATTGTTGCAGGCATCACCGAGCTGGTGCCGATCATCGGCCCGATCCTGGGCGCGATCCCGGGGGTGCTGCTGGGCTTTTTTGCTTCGCAGCACGGCTGGCAGACCGGCCTGGCGGTGCTGGTGCTCTACCTTGTGGTGCAGCAGCTTGAGAATAATTTCCTGGTGCCGCGCATCATTGGCGAGAGCATTGGCCTGCACGAAGCCATTTTGACGGTGGTGCTGATCGCGATGGGCCAGATCTTCGGCCTGCTGGGCGTGGTGCTGGCCGCGCCGGTGGCGGCGATCGCGCGCGACCTGTTTGTCTATATCTATCGCCGCCTGGGCGGAATGAGCGCCGCCGTCGCCGCTAATTCAATTCACGCTGAGGGCCGCGCCGAGGAGCAGAAAGCACAGGCGGATCATATGGCGTAGGATGTGGGGGATGGGGGATGGGAGATGGAGGATGGGGCCTCTGACGAAAGGCGAAGGGCGAAGGGCGAATTATGGTGCGCGGCGCTGTTC
>LJCR01002173.1 GCA_001399705.1 Kouleothrix aurantiaca | reverse complement strand
GTCGTCTACTGAGTCGTGGTATTCGTCGGGGCCGATCACGGTGGCGATGTGGAAGCGCCCATCCGGCCCGGCGTGGGCGCGGCTGGCCCAGAAGCGCGCAATCTCCAGCAGCATCTCGGCCCCATAGCCGAAGAAAAACGCGTCGTCGCCGGTAGCCTGGCGGTACTGTACAATCGCGTAGGCAATATCGGCGGCGAGGTGATGCTCTTGCAGGCCGGTCAGAATCTGCTGGCGGCCCAGCCCCGGCACCGTGATGAACGGCGGCGTGGTTTCTTGGCCGGTGTCGGTCGATTCCCAGGCGAACAGCGCACCCTTGTAGCCCAGCTCGCGGGCTTTGGCGCGCGCGCCAGCGAGCGTGTGGAAGCGATACATCAGCAGTGCGCGGGCGGTTTCGGGCGCGGGGAAGAGGGAGAAGGGCCACACAAAGGTTGCGGTGTCCCAGAACACATGCCCGGGATAGCGCTCGCCAGTGAGCGCGCGCGCGCCCACCGAGGCGTGCTCGTCGGCGTGGGCCGCGCCGATCAGGTGGTAGAGCGCGAAACGCACCTGGCGCTGGGTTTCGTCGTCGCCGCCGATCTGGATGTCGGCGCGATCCCAGCGGGCGGCCCAGGCGCGTGTGTGCGCGGCCAGCCAGCCCGCCGCCCCCGCGCTGATCAGCGTTTCGAGCAGCATGGACGCGGCGAGCATGGGCTGCGCGGTGTCGCGCGAAGTGACGCAGGCGACGATCTTCTGCATCTGCACGGGCTGGCCGGCGCTGGCCTGCCATTCCCAGCGCATGCCAGCCTGTTCTTCGGCCAGAATGGGCGTGCCAGCCAGCGACGCGCCCCTTGCGTCGAGCAGGGTAGCGTGCGCGGCATAGGCAAGCTGGTAGCCGGATTGCATGGTGCGCATGGCGAGCAGTTGGCCGGCAGGAATTGTTCGCGCGGCTACGGGCGCGAGGTGCGGCGTGTGGTTTTCGTTCATCACCCGCCCGTCCACCATGCACTCCAGCGCGACGGTGCCGTCGTAGTTTTCGGGCAGGATCGTGAGTACCTGCACCAGCGCGTGCCGGTTGTCGAGCGAGGCGAAGCGCAGGCTATGCAATTGCGTGATGCGCCCGGCTGCGTCGCGTACTCGCCAGGAGCGCAGCAGCACGCCCGCGCGCATGTCGAGCACGCGCTGCTGGCCCAGCAGCTCGCCGCCGGGCGCGCCAATCCGC
>LJCR01002171.1 GCA_001399705.1 Kouleothrix aurantiaca | reverse complement strand
AGCTCCTGCCCGTCGCTGTTGTAGATGCGGATCTTCTGCCCGCGCTCGAAATCGCCCTCGACGCCAACGACCCCGGCGGGCAGAAGGCTCTTGCCGCCCTCGGTGAGCGCCCGCGCTGCGCCCTGGTCGGCGATCACGCGGCTGCGGCGGGCGGTTTCGGCCAGCACCCAGCGCTTGCGGCTTTCCAGGCGGCTGGCGATGGCCGGGAAGCGCGTGCCTAAGCGCTCGCCATTCAGCACGCGCCCGAGCACGCCGGGCGTCGCGCCGCTGGTGATGACCACCGCCGTGCCGCTGTGCGTCGCCAGATCGGCGGCATGGATTTTGGTGGTCATGCCGCCCGTGCCGCGCGTGTTGCTGCCGCCCGCCAGTGCGTAGATCGCATCGTCGATGGCGCGCACCTCGGGAATAAGTGTGGCCTGCGGGTCGCGGCGTGGGTCGGCGCTGTACAGCCCTTCGATGTCGCTCAGGATCAGCAGCAGGTCGGCGTCCACCAGGTTCGCCACCAGCGCCGAAAGCGTGTCGTTATCGCCCAGGCGAATCTCGTCGACTTCGACGACATCATTCTCGTTAATGATTGGCAGAACGCCGTGCAGCAGGCAGGCCAGCAGGGTGTTGCGCGCGTTCAGGTAGCGGTGGCGGTCGCGCAGGTCTTCGCGGGTGAGCAGGGTTTGCGCCACCGGGATGCTGTACAGGTCGAAAATCTGCTCGTAGATGTGCATCAGGCGGCTCTGGCCCACAGCAGCCAGCAGCTGCTTGAACGGCAGGTCTTTGCGGCGCGGCGGGAATTGCAGCCGCTCGCGGCCAGCCGCCACCGCGCCCGAGCTCACCAGCACGACCTCGACGCCCTGGGCGCGCGCTTCGGCGATCTGGCGCACCAGCTCGACCATGCGCGGGCGATGGAGGTGATCGGTGCCGGCGGTAAGCACGTTCGTGCCCAGCTTGATGACAATGCGGCGGGGTGTTGTGGTCGTTGTTGTCATAATAAAAATCAAAGGCCAGGAATCAGCGGCGGGTGGCGAATCGCGTGGCGTCGCTGCCCTGCCTGCTGACTCCTGGCCCCTTCTGTGCGATTAGGGAACCATGCGATAGCCAACGCCCCACTCAGTCAGCAGGAGCTTTGGGTCGCGCGGGTCCATTTCGATTTTGCGGCGCAGATGCCAGATATAAACCTTCAGGTAGTCGTTGTCCTTGGTGTATTCC
>LJCR01002170.1 GCA_001399705.1 Kouleothrix aurantiaca | reverse complement strand
CAGCACGCCGAAGTCGGTGCCGGCGTACAGGTCGCCGGTGTTGTGGTCGAGTGTGATATCGGTGATTGGCTGGTCGCCGATGTTCGCGCTGATATCTTTCCACGTCGCCGTGCCGCTGCCGGGGTTGTACGTCACTTCGAAGACGTGCCCAGTGGCAGTGCCAGCCGCTGCCGCGTAGGCATCGTAGCCCGAGAACGAGACCCAGGCATGGTTCGCGTCGTTGCGGTCGATCACAATGCCGCTGACGAAGCGCGTTGGCGTGCTGGCGCTATCGAGGCGGGTGAACGTCACATCGGCGGCATTGGCCGCATCGGCGTTCTTGCTGACAAACAGCCGGCCGCGCCGCGTGGCAGCCCACAGTGTGTTTTTATCGCTGCGCGTGCGCTCAACCGCCACTACGTATGAGCCGCCCTTATCCGCGCCATACAGCGGGCTCACCAGATCGCCCGCCTCGCCCGCGCCGGCCGGCCCGCCCAGCGCTTCCCAGTCGCCGCAGGGCTCGGGGCGGTTGCCATAGTCGCCGGTAAATTCGTTGCAGTACTTCTCTAAGAATGCCTGGCTGCCGCCGTTGTCCTTGGTGCGCCAGACATGCTGCAGGCCCACAAACCAGCTTCCGCTGACGCGCGGGTCGCTGATCAGCGGCACGTAGAACGACGAACCTTCGCCGCTGTCGAGCAGGCGGTCGGACACCCAGTTCCAGCCCAGCGGGTCGTTGCCAACCAGCGGCACGACCTTTTTGAGCAGGCGCGGGTTCTTCATCACCTGCTTGGCCATGTACGGCACGCTTTCGCTCAGGCCCACCGTCAGCGCGCGCACGAAATCCACCGGGTCGTCGCCCATCAGGTCCATGAAGTCGTCCACGGTCAGGTCTTTCAGCGCGTGCCGCCACTGCCCGTCGATAAAGGCCACGCGCCCGTAGGCGTTGCACAAGGGCGAGCCGCTGCCCACCGGGAAGAAGCCCGACGGCTCCAGCCCGCACTGCTGGCGCATCAGCTCGAACATGTCGGGCAGGCGCAGCTTGCGCGGCGCGTCGATGTCGAAACGCCCGCCAAAGGGCGTGGCGCACTGGAAGTTCACCGCGACGATGTTAGCGCGGCTGCGCGCGATCACGTCCATGGTCGGGCCAACCTGGTTGTCGTTCAGGCCGGGCATCATCGCCACCGCGAGAACCACCGGCATGCCGGCGTCGGCCAGATGCTCAA
>LJCR01000217.1 GCA_001399705.1 Kouleothrix aurantiaca | reverse complement strand
CTTCGCGGCTGATCTCCCAGCGCTTGGCGACATTCTCGGCGGTGATGCCCATGTGGCAGTCGTCAAACGGGTCGCTCAGCGCGCCGACCATTGCGTCGACCAGCTTGGTGTCGTTCATGCGCGCGCCCCAGCGCATAGTGGTGGCGAGGTAGGGGCTGCGGCTCATGTTCTCGGCGCCGCCAGCCACGGCCGCGTCGGCATCGCCCAGGATGATCGACTGGGCGGCGGAGACGACCGCCTGCAAGCCGCTGCCACACAGCCGGTTGAGCGTCAGCGCGGGCGTCTCGACGGGCAGGCCGCCCTTGACGCCGGCGACGCGCGCCAGGTAGTGGTCGTGCGAGTCGGTGTGGATGACGTTGCCGAACACGACATGGCCAATTTCTTTTGGCTCGACACCGGCGCGGCTCACGGCCTCGCGCACCACCATCGCCGCCAGCTCGCTGGGCGGGATGTCTTTCAGGCCGCCGCCAAAGGTGCCGATTGCAGTGCGCACACCGCTCAGCACCACGACTTCTCGTGAATCGCTCATGAACAAAACTCCTTTGTTGTGCAGTTGTTGAAGCGGTGCAGGGGTGGGATGTCGCAATTATTATGGCTGGATGCAGCCGTTCGCGTGTTGCATTTTCGCAACGTTAGGCGCGAAAGTGGCAATTCTGCAATTGAGGTTAGGTGGTGGGCAGGGCGGCGGCACGCGCCGCCCTGCCAGTGCCGCCTAGGCTTCGAGCGTGCTGGTGTCGCCTTCGGGCAGGCCCAGCGCGCGCGCCTTGAGCACGCGGCGCATGATCTTGCCCGAGCGCGTCTTGGGCAGGCCCGGCACGAAGTTGATCGTCTCGGGGCGGGCGATTGGGCCCATTTCCTTGCCCACGTGCTTGCGCAGCTCTTCGGCCAGCGCGTCGCTTGCCTCGAAGCCCTGCCGCAGGATCACGTAGGGGTGGATGGCCTGGCCCTTTAGCTCGTGCGGCAGGCCAATTGCGGCGGCCTCGGCCACGGCCGGGTGCGAAACCAGCGCCGACTCGACCTCGGCGGTGCCCAGGCGGTAGCCCGAAACCTTGATCACATCGTCGATGCGGCCAATCACCCAGTAGTAGCCGTCTTCGTCCTTGCGGGCGGCGTCGCCGGCGGTGTAGAAGCCGGGCAGGCGTGTCCAGTACTGCTCGACATAGCGCTTGGGGTCGCCGTAGATCGTGCGCAGCATCGAGGGCCAGGGCTTCTTGATCACCAGCAGGCCGTCATCCGCGCCGGTGGCGGGCTCGCCCTCCTCGGTCAGCACATCGGCCTCGATGCCGAAGAAGGGCTTGGTGCCCGAGCCGGGCTTGAGCGGCGTGGTCGGGTTGGGCGTGATCATGAATGCGCCGGTTTCGGTCTGCCACCATGTGTCCATGATCGGGCAGCGATCCTTGCCGATCACACGGTGGTACCAGCGCCACGCCTCGGGATTGATCGGCTCGCCAACCGAGCCAAGCAGGCGCAGCTTGCTCAGATCATACTTGTTCGGCCATTCTTCGCCAAAGCGCATCAGGCCGCGGATGGCGGTCGGCGCGGTGTAGAGAATGGTCACGCCATATTTTGCGGCGACATCCCACCAGCGCCCGGGGTTCGGGTAGCTCGGCGCGCCTTCGTAGATCACCTCGGTGGCGCCGAGCATCAGCGGGCCGTAGACGATATAGGAGTGGCCAGTGATCCAGCCCGGGTCGGCGGCGCACCAGTACACATCGTCGGGCTTGATGTCGAACACAAAGCTCAGCGTGGTAGCGACCTGCACCTGGTAGCCGCCGCAGGCGTGCACCAGGCCCTTGGGCGCGCCGGTGGTGCCCGAGGTGTAGAGCATGAACATCGGGTCTTCGGTATCCATCTGCTCGGTCGGGCAGGGATCATCCATGCCGGGCTGGGCGGCCAGATCGTGCCACCAGTGGTCGCGGCCTTCTTTCATGGTAATATCGTGGCCGGTGCGCTTCAGCACAATCACCGATTTGACGATATCCTCGGCACGATCGACCGCTTCGTCGGTGATCTTCTTGAGCTCGACGATCTTGTTGTTCATCCAGCCGCCGTCGCCAGTGACCAGCACCTTCGACTTGGCGTCCTCGATGCGCGAGTGGAGCGCCTCGGTGCTGAAGCCGCCATACACCACCGAGTGCATCGCGCCGATCTTGACGATCGCAAGCATGGCGATGACCAGCTCGGGCACACGCGAGAGGTAGACCGTCACGCGGTCGCCCTTTTCAACGCCCTGCGACTTGAGGATATTGGCGAAGCGGTTGACCTCGGCGGCGAGCTGGGCGTAGGTGTAGGTTTTGGTTTCGCCCTGCTCCGATTCCCAGATGATTGCGGCCTTGTCCTTGTTCGCGCCGGTGGCATGCCGGTCGATCGCATTGTGCACGACGTTGGTCTTCGCGCCGGTGAACCATTTGAAGAACGGCGCATTCGAATCGTCGAGCACTTTTTCCCACGGCTGGTACCAATCGAGGAACTTCGTGGCCATCTCGCCCCAGAACTGCTGCGGGTTCTCGATCGTCCAGGCGTACAGCTCGTCGGCGTTGGCGAAGCCCTTTTCGCGCGCGTACGCGGTGACATTCGCGTTCTCAACCACATTTTCGGGCGGGTAGTAGAACTTCGGGTACTCGCCCGCAGTTTCGTTCGGTGGGGTTTGCTGGTCAGTGGTCATCGTCGAACTCCTTCCTGGCAATTGTTCGAATCGGAAGCTTGGGGGCCTCAAGTGTACGCTGAAGCCCCCAAACCTGCAAACGAGCTATCTACGCCTGAACCTCGGCCTTCAGCTGTTCGAAGGCGTGGCGCGCTTCTTCCACCGATGTTTCGTCCTCAATGGTTGATGTGTCGCCGGGCGGCACGCCCATCGTCACGGCTTTGAGCACGCGGCGCATGATCTTGCCCGAGCGCGTCTTGGGCAGCATGTTGACGAACTCGACATCGCCAATCACGGCCACCGGGCCAAGCTCGTTGCGCACCGTGTCGATCAGCTCTTTGCGCAGCTGATCCGAAGGCTGGAAGCCCTGTTTCAGCACCACAAAGGCCGAAATGACCTCGCCGCGCAGCTCGTCGGGCCGGCCAGTCACGCCGGCTTCGGCCACGGCCGGGTTCTTCAGGAAGGCGGTTTCCACCTCGATCGTGCCGAGGCGGTGCGCGGCGATCTTGATGATCTCGTCGGCGCGGCCCGCAAACCAGACATAGCCGTCCTCGTCGATGTGGGCCGAGTCGCCGGTGGAGTACACGCCCGAGATGCGCTCCCAGTAGTCGCGGCCGTAGCGCTCGGGCTCGCCCCACAGCTCGGCCGTCAGGCCCGGGAACGGGCGCTTGATCGCCATGATGCCTTTTTCGCCGGCCGGCACGGGCTGGCCGTCGGGCGTCAGGATCACGGCCTCGACGCCGGGCAGCGGCACGCCCGAGGAGCCGGGCTTGATCGGCAGCAGGCCCAGGCCGTAGGGGTTGCCAAAGATCGGCCCGCCCGTCTCGGTCTGCCACATGTGGTCGATCACCGGGATGCGATCTTTGAACACCGTGCGCTGCAGCCATTCCCAGGCCGGCGCGTTCAGCACCTCGCCGGCGCAGAATACGCGCTCGAGCGACGAGAGCTTGTGCTTTTCGGTGTGCTGCTCGCCATAGCGCATCAGCAGGCGCACCGCCGTGGGCGAGGTGAACAGGCCGGTGATGCCGCACTCTTCCACCAGCGCCCAGATCGCGTCGGGGCCGGGGTGGTCGATCGAGCCTTCGTAGACGATGGTGGTGCAGCCGCGCAGCAGTGGCGCGTAGACCATGTAGGAGTGGCCGACGATCCAGCCGATGTCGGAGGTGGCCCACCAGACGTCGTTCTCGGTCATGCCAAACATCCAGTTGCCCATGCTGTGGATGTGCACCTGGTAGCCGCCCTGCTTGTGAATGGCGAGCTTGGGCTTGGCGGTGGTGCCCGAGGTGGCAAGAATAAAGGCCGGGTCGTTCGATTCCATCGGCTCGTAGGCGCCGCTCTGGCCGTCGCCGCGCGCCATAAAGTCGTCCCAGCTCAGGTCGCGCTCCTGCGTTGCCGCCTCGACGCCGCCGCGCTTCAGCATGATCACATGCTCGACATTGTCGCAGCCCAGCGCCATGGCATTATCGACCAGGCCCTTGAGCGGCACGTCTTTGCCCTTGCGGTAGGTTTTGTCGGCGGTGAAGACCAGCCGCGACTCGCTGGCCTTGACGCGATCGGCAAGTGCGCCCGCGCCAAAGCCGGCAAACACCACCGAGTGAATCGCGCCGATCCGCACCGTCGCCAGCATCAGCATGATCGACTCGGGGCAGGGCGGCATGTAGATCGTCAGGCGGTCGCCCTTGCCGATGCCCATGCCGCGCAGCGCCGCTGCAACCCGCTCGACGCCGTGGAGCAGCATGGCATAGGTGAGCACGCGGCGCTCGCCGCGCTCGGTGGCGTAGATCAGGGCGGCGTGGCCACCGCGCCCGCGCTTGACATGATGGTCGAGGGCGTTGTAGGCCAGGTTGGTCTGGCCGCCAACAAACCAGCGGAAGGTCGGGTATTCCCATTGGAAGGTTTGGTCCCACGGGCGCAGCCAGGGCAGCTCGGCGGCTGCGCGGGCCCAAAACTGCTCGGGATCGTCAGTCGCATCCTGACGCCAACGCCGTACGTTCGGGTGAATGGGTTGCATCATCGCACCTCTTTCCTTGGATCATCCTTGAATTTGCTCGCAAGGAATCCGTTGACTGGCTGGGCTCGTACGTTATAGTGGGGGTGCTGTGCTGGAATATGGTACTACTATACTCGGGAAGTATCAAGCTCGATCAAGATTTTTGTGAATTTTCTGTAAATGTGATTTCAGGCACAAACGTCGCCCAGCGCAGAAAGACGCACTCTATTCGGGCACTCATTCATTTTGTGTAAAGAATTGGTAAGTATCGGCAGAGGAAGGGCCATGGCAGCACGTGAACTTCGGGCGCTGGGCGACGCCGACCGGCAGTGGGTGCGCGCGTTTGTAATCGCGCACTGGGGCAGCGATTTCGTGGTTGGGCACGGGGTCGTGTACCATCCGCACACGCTGCCGGGTTTTGCGGCATTCGAGGGCGCGGAGTGCGTGGGCCTGCTGACCTACACAATCGCGGCCAATGCCTGTAAGATTGTGACGATCGACAGCCTGCGCGAGGGCGCGGGCGTGGGC
>LJCR01002168.1 GCA_001399705.1 Kouleothrix aurantiaca | reverse complement strand
ATACGCGAACCTGCCATTTTCGCGGCGCAAGCACCAGTGCCACACCCGCCACGGCCAGCGCCATGCCGCCGAGCGCCAGCAATCCCAGCCGCTCGTTGAACAGCAAAAACGCCTCCAGCGCGGTCAGCGGCGGCACCAGGTAGAACAGGCTGGCCACCCGCGAAGCGGCATTCTGGCGGATCAGCCAGAACAAGAGCAGGATCGCGCCGAGCGAAAGCGCCAGCACCAGCCACGCCACCGTCGCGATCAGCGTCGCGCTCCACACCACGCGCATGCTTTCCAGCGACAGCGCCAGCACCAGCATCACCGCCGTGGTGGCGAGGTATTGGATGGCCGAGCCGCTGGTTAAAGGAACCTCGGTGCAGAACCGCCGCTGGTAGAGCGTGCCAAGCGTGGTTCCAAGCAGGGCCACGGTCGCGATAGCCATTCCTTCTGCGCTGATCGACTGGGCGGTCGCGCCGTCCAGCAGCTTTTCGCCCACCACCAGGCCCACCCCCGCAAAGCCGAGCAGCAAGCCCAGCCACTGCCGCGCGGCCACGCGCTCGCGCAGCAACGCCTGCGCAATAATCGCCGTCAGGATCGGCTGCAAGCCCACCACCAGCGACGTCACGCCCGCCGGCATGCCCAGGCGAATCGCCTCGAACACGCCGCCAATATACACAGCGTGCAGCAGCAAACCCGACACAACCACGTGGAAAATCTGCAGCGGCGAGCGCGGCCATGTCGCGCCGAGCGCCAGCGCCAGCCCGACCAGCAGCGCCGCCGCCAGGCTAAAGCGCAAGAGCAGAAGCGTGAACGGCTCGGCGTAGGGCAGGCCGAATTTCGCGCCAATAAAACCTGTGCTCCACAGAAGCACAAAGACGGCCGGCGCCAGGCCGGCCAGGGTCGCGCGGCGCTCAGCCGCAACCGGTTCCGAGAGTGCCACGAGCGTTTCCTTCCGTGCGGATGTTGAAAAGAATGTACATTCAGAGTTATATGGTCCACAGATTTCGCAGATTACACAGATGAGCTTTCCATCCTATTTGATGACCGCAAAGAGCGCGAAAGATGCAAAGAGCTGAATGTTTGCGTGTGGGAAAGTTGCAGGTTTCTGGTTCTACGGTTCTGTGGTTCTCGGTTCTGGCGGGTTTGCTACGCAATCTGTAGTATGTGTGCATGCCCTCGCGCTGGTGCAATTCCACATTGCGCACCGCAACCCCCAAC
>LJCR01002169.1 GCA_001399705.1 Kouleothrix aurantiaca | reverse complement strand
GGCGACGATCTGTACCCCCCGATCAGCGGCCTGGTGGTGCGCGATCGGCGGCGGCTATTTTTCGTGCCCGCCACACAGCTTGAGTCGATCAACGGCGTCGCAAAGCTCTCAAGCTCCACTGTTAACTTGCGCCCGTTCAGCCGCCGCGACGGCGAAGTGCTGCTGCGCAAAGACGTGCTCGACCACCAGATTATCGACATTACCGGGCGGCGCATTGTGCGCGTCAACGACGTGCAGCTCGCCCGCGTCGAGGGCGCATACCGCCTGATTGGCGTGGATGTCAGCCCGCAGGCGCTGGTGCGCCGGCTCGGGCCGCGCCGCTTGTCCGACCGGATCATCGGCCGGCAGATCATCGACTGGCGCGAGGCGCAGTACCTCGCCAGCGCCGCGCCGGTGCAGCTCCGGGTTTCGTACGACCGCCTTTCCGAGATCAACCCGGTCGATCTGGCGCGCATTGTCGATGCGCTTTCCTACCGCGAGAGCGCCGAGATTGTGGCCGCGCTGGATGACGAAACCGCCGCCGAAACGCTGGAAGAGGTCAGCGACGAGCGCCTGGCCGACCTGCTGGAAGGCATGGATCAGGAGCGCGCCGCCGATATTCTGGAAGAAATGACGCCCGGCGCGGCCGCCGACGCGCTGGAAGACCTCGACGACGAGGTGGCTGAGCAGCTGCTGGCGCGCATGGAGCCGGAAGAAGCCGCCGATGTCCAGCAGTTGCTGGCCTACGATGAAGACAGCACTGGGCGCATCATGACAACCGATTTCGTGCGGGTGCCGCTTGGCACCAGCGTGGGCGAGGCGCTGGCGATTGTGCGCGGGCTGGAAGAAGCCCCCGACCCGCTGCTGGCGATCTATATCATCGAAACCCTGCCCGACGCCCCGCCCGACGACGACGCGCCCGCATTTCTGCACGGCATTGTGCGGCTGCGCAACCTCATCCTGGCCGACCCGGCCACGCCGCTGGCCGAGCTGAGGGACGACGACGTGCCAACCGTCGGGCCGGAAGACCGCGCCGAAGACGCGGCGCGCGTGCTGGCCGAATATAACCTGCTGGCCGTGCCAGTGCTCGACGACGATGGGCGCATGATTGGCATTGTGACGGTTGACGATGCGCTGGCGGTTCTGCTGCCCGAGATCTGGCAGCGGCGCGGCGCGCGGGCCTTCGGCTAGTGCGCTTTCAGCGCAGGGGTTGGGGGTTGGGGA
>LJCR01002167.1 GCA_001399705.1 Kouleothrix aurantiaca | reverse complement strand
GGGTGTGGTGGCGCTGGGCCTCGGCGGCGACGAGCAGGGCAACCCGCCCGAAAAGCACCGCGCCGCCTTTGAGCGCGCCCGCGCCGCCGGCCTGCCCGCCGTGCCGCACGCCGGCGAGACGGATGGGCCACGCAGCATCTGGGGAGCGTTGCGCGACC
This sequence comes from Kouleothrix aurantiaca, assembly GCA_001399705.1. GTDB lineage: Bacteria > Chloroflexota > Chloroflexia > Chloroflexales > Roseiflexaceae > Kouleothrix > Kouleothrix aurantiaca. Next base: position 1,046 of record LJCR01002167.1, on the reverse strand, counting down.
TGCATGCCGTGCGGATTGGGCATGGCGTGCGCTGCGTCGAAGACCCGGCCCTGGTGCGCGAGCTGCATGCCCGCCAGACGCCGCTGGAAGTCTGCCCCAGCAGCAACGTGTGCCTGGGCGTCGCGCCCAGCCTGCCCGGCCACCAGCTTCCCGCCATGCTCGACGCTGGCCTGCTGGTCACGCTCGGCTCCGACGACCCGCCCATGTTCAACACCACGCTTACGCGCGAGTATCAGCTTGTGGCGGAACAATTCGGCCTCGGCGCCGACCGGATCGAGCAGCTTGCGCTGAATGGCGTGCGCGCCAGCCTCCTGCCACCTGCCGAGCGCGCCGCGCTGGAAGCCAGCTTCGCCGCCGACTTCGCCCGCCTGCGCGCCGAGCACGGCCTGGCCTGAAGTACGCGATCTCTGCCAGCCCGGCGCACCTTACCGATTTTTTGCCACACAGAGCACAGAGCGCGCCGAGTTGTGTTCATACTCCGTGCGCTCTGTGCTCTGTGGCTCCATTCCATATATGTGGGTGTAGAAAAGGAATAAAGCAATGGATAGCGCACTACAAAGCTACCTGAACGCCAACGACGGCGAGGCCCAGGCGCTGCTCGAACGGCTCTGCCGCCAGCCCAGTATCGCCGCGCAGGGCGTGGGAATCGACGCCATGGCCGGCCTGACCGAGGGTTTGCTGCAAGAAGCTGGCTTCACCACCCGCCGCCTGCTGGCCGAAGGCGCGCCGCCTGCGATCTTCGCGGAGCAGAAAGGCCGCAGCCCCTATACGCTGCTGCTCTACAACCACTACGACGTCCAGCCCGCCGAGCCGCTCGACCTGTGGCACTCGCCGGCCTTCGAGCCGACCGTGCGCGATGGCAAGCTCTTTGCGCGCGGATCATCCGACAACAAGGGCGAGATCGCTGCGCGCCTGGCCGCCATTCGCGCGCTGCGCGCCACCTATGGCGAGCTGCCGATCAGCATTCGCTGGATCATCGAGGGCGAGGAAGAAGTGGGCAGCCCGCACTTCGCCGCGATTGCCGAGCCCTATGCCGACCTGCTCAA
>LJCR01002165.1 GCA_001399705.1 Kouleothrix aurantiaca | reverse complement strand
GGCGGCGCGGGCGGCGCGTTGCGCGAACCGCCCAGGCCAAAACCCGGCCGCGCGGCCGGGCGCTCGTCGCTCAGGTGCAGGCGCACGCGCCGCCCGCGCAAATCGCGCAGCAGATCGAGCAGGCTGCGCTGGTCGGAAAGATGGATCGAGCCGCGCGCGACCTGCGAAGCGCGATCTTCGGGCGTTTCGAAATCGATGCCGCGCACCTGCCCCGCGCCCGTGTCGAGCGCCACCAGGCTTTTCAGCACATCGTCCATGGCGGCGCGCGGGAAGCTGAGCCGCAGCTCGGTGCCGCTCACGTCGCCCCGGCGCTCGAAGTAGCCAACCCCGTGCTTGTAGAGGATCATGCGGCGAATTGGAAGATCGGGCATGGGCACGCTCCTTCTGGCTAGCGGCACAAACAGCGGGCCGCGCAAGAGAATTCAGCAGTCGCAAGGGCAGCGGGTGGTGCGCGCAGCAGCCGGGGTTTCTGCGCGCTGCTGTATAGACGCAAGCAGGGCCGCAGCAGTTGCATTGCGCGAGAATGATTTACAGCCCACGCCGCAAAAGAACCGAGCCACAGAGCACACGGAGGTCACGGAGGAAAAAACAACACTCAGTGACCCCGATGCCGCCCTGTGGCTCATTCATTCGGCCTTTTGTTGCGGATGGTTGCGCTCACCATCCCCGCGCAGCCGCGCTACGGCGCGCTGATCGGCACCGGGTTGTAGTAGGTATAGACCAGCCGCGTAAATGCCCCCAGGTACGGCGCAAACACCTTGTCGGCCAGCGGCACGCCGGGCTTGGTTGCGCGGTACAGGTAGGTTGCAATCACGAAATCGCCGCCGGGCGAGCGCACAATGCCCGCGTCGGCCTGCATGTCGTCGATCCAGCCGCTCTTGTGCTCAACGCGCACGCTCTTGTCGAGCGCGGAGCGCATGCGGCTGCGGTCGGCATTTTCAAACAGCCGGTCGAGCATTTCGCCGCAGCGCTTGGCGTTGAGCTTGGGGAACTCTTCAATCAGCGGGCCGGTGCCCCGGCTGCACTGATCGATGTAGAGGTAAATTGTCGCCATCTCGCCCGGGGCGGTGCGCAGCGCGCGGCCCGAGTCGGTGTAGGGCGCTTCGCCGGCGCGCTTGGGGCCAAGCTGGAATTTGAGCTTCTTCTGCGCGAGGTAGTCGGTGGCCTCAAACGGCACATACAGGTAGGTATTTGCCAGCCCCAGGC
>LJCR01002163.1 GCA_001399705.1 Kouleothrix aurantiaca | reverse complement strand
GTGTATTGTACTACTGTTCGCTTATGCGCACATAGCGTTATGGTGTCGTGGGCGCGTCGGTTTGCGGCTGCTGCGGCTGTGTTTGCGGCTGCTGATTCTGCTGTTGCTGCTGAACAACAGCCGGCGTATTATTACCGGTCGTCTTGTCGAGCAGCAGGGTCAGGTCGGTGTTCGGGTCGACAAACCAGACATTGCCGTTTTTCAGCAGCTCAACCTGCAGCTCGCGCTTGCGCAGCTCGAACAGCTCGGGGTTTTCGCGCCAGTAGCGGCCCTCAATCGCGCGCACCTGGGAATCGCGGTTGGCGGCCTCAAGCGCGGCTGCCGTGCGGCCCTTCTCGGTTGTTAGCGAAACCTGGGCTTCCTGCTCGGCCTGGAACAGGTTATTCGACTGCTGTGCCTCGATCTGCTGGCGGCGCTTTTCCTCGGTTTCAATCTGGACTTCGAGGTTGGCTTTTTCGGCCAGCAGTTTGGCGTAGGCGTCGCCAACCTTGATATCGAGCACCTTGACGGCCTCGAGCGTCACATACAGCTGATCGATCGGGCTGGTCTGCCCTTCGCCGCCAGGCCCGCGCAGCAGCTGCGTGATGCGCTGGCTGAAGCCGCCACGGTCGGACAGCACCTGATCGAGCGTGAACTGCGTGCTGGCGCTCTTCAGTGCATCGTTGATAAAGCCATCGAGAAAGCGATTGAGCTGCTCGTCGTCTACGCCGATCCGGCCGTACTGCGCGCGCAGCGACGCCTCGTCGGTTTTGCGGCTGTAGTCGACCTGAATGTCGATATCGTAAAGCTGCTTGTCGCTGCTGGCCACATTCTGGCTCACCTGGCGAGTCTGCCGCTTGACGTTCACCGTTTCGACGCGGGTGAAAGGCGCGAACAGGCGGAAGAAAATACCCGGCTCCTGCACGCCCTCGACGGCGCCCTGAGTGATGATAATGCCGCGCTCGCCTTCGTTTATCTGGGCGAATTTGAACATCGAAAGCAGCAGGCCGCCGACGATCAGCACCACAGCGATGATGACAATTGTTCGGCCAAGGCCGCGGCCGGCCTGAGCGAGCGGATTGCGGGGATTTGAATCGCGCTGGGTCATGGGGTTTCCTTTCTCCTAGAAGTGGGGTGGCGTGTTGCTGCGCGCCAAATTGGGCAGAGCGCGCGGCCGCCGCATGCATCATAGCATGTATCTCTGTACGTGTGTAGGAACCACTTGGT
>LJCR01002166.1 GCA_001399705.1 Kouleothrix aurantiaca | reverse complement strand
CCGCCATGGCGCTGGCGCAGGAGATCAACGATCAGCGCAACTACGCGCAGTGCTGCGACATCCTGGGCCTGATCGCGGCGCGGCAGGGCGAGTATCCGGCGGCGCTGGCACGCTACGACGAGGAGCTTGCGCTGCACCGCGCGCTCGGCAGCGCGCCCGAAGAAGGCAGCACGCTGGTGAACAAGGCCAATGTGCTGCTGATGAATGAAGATTTCGCGGGCGCGCAGGCGCTGCTTCAGCTTGCGCAGGAAACGGCCGAGCGCCTGAACGCCCAGCGCCTGAAAGTCGAAGTGCTGAATGCCCTGGCCGAAGCCGCGCTCGGCACTGGCGAGCTGGCGCGCGCCGCACAGCTTGCCGATGAGGCCATGCGCCTGAGCACGGCGATCGGCAGCCGGCACGAAACCGGCGTGGCGCACCGGCTGCTCGGTCGGGTGCAGGCCGCGCGTGGCAAAAACTTCGAGCAGCACTTCCGCAGCAGCGTCGAGGTATTCGAGCAAACCAGCGATCAGTTCGAGCTGGGGCGAAGCTGGGCGGCCTATGGGGCGGCGCTGCTGAAACATGGCAACGTTTCTTCTGGCGAAGCGTACCTAAAACGTGCAAAAGATACGTTTATATCCATAGGTGCGAACGGCGAGCTTGAACGTTTACGCTCCATTGCAGAAAGGAACCGCTAAGCTATGTCACAATCCGATGTCGAGCGCGTGATTGGCCGCGCAGTCACCGATGCCGAATTCCGCAAGGCGCTGATCGAAAATGCCCGCGAGGCATGCAAGGGCTATAACCTGAGCGAAGAAGAGTTGAATGCGCTGGAGGCGCTCGACGCCGATAGCCTGGCGAGCTTCGCCGGCACGCTCGACAAGCGCATTTCGAAGACCAGCGGCGCGGGCTTCATGTAGGCCAGGCGACCCATTTTTAGCCAGCAGGGCGGGGAATTTCCTCGCCCTGCTTTTTATTGCGCGCCAACCAGCCCGGCGGCGCTGATCTGCACGCCAAGCTGCCGCCCGCCCGCCGCAAATGTTGGGCTGCGCAGCTCTACCAGCAGGAGCGCGGCCGGGTCGAGCGCGACCGGCACGAGGTAGACTGGCCACGCCGCGCTCAGCACAAGCGATTGGCACGCGCCAGCGGCGCAAACCTGCGCCGTGACGGGCGCGCCGTCGGGGCGGGGCGCGGCCAGCCGCAGCCTCAGCAGCGCAACCGGCGGGCTGC
>LJCR01002164.1 GCA_001399705.1 Kouleothrix aurantiaca | reverse complement strand
CGCGAAATGCTGCGCGTGCTGGCGCCGGGCGGCTCGCTCTTGTTCGTCACGCCGGTCGGCCGTCCGCGCGTGATTTTCAACGCCCACCGCATCTATGCCTACGCGCAAATCGTGCGCGCCTTCGCCGGGCTGGCCCTGCGCGAGTTCGCGCTGGTGCCCGACCACGCCCGCGATGGCGGGCTGATCGTTCCCGCCACGCAGGCCCAGGCCGACGCGCAGGAATACGGCTGCGGCTGTTTCTGGTTTGTAAAGGAATAAGCATGGCCGTCGGCACACAGAACGAAGCCACCCGCGTGGCCTGGATCGAGCACACCTTGCAGAAAATCCCGGCCGGCGCGCGCCTGCTCGATGCCGGGGCGGGCGAGCGCCAGTTCGAGCGTTTTTGCGCGCACCTGCAGTACGTCGCGCAGGATTTTGCGCAGTACGACGGCCAGGGCGACGGCACTGGGCTGCAAACCGGCGCATGGGACCAGAGCAAGCTCGACATTGTTAGCGACATTGCCAGCATTCCCGAGCCCGACGCCTCATTCGACGCGATTATGTGCACCGAGGTTTTTGAGCACATCCCGCACCCCGCGCAGGCCATGGCCGAGTTTGCGCGCCTGCTGCGGCCGGGCGGCTGGCTGCTTGTCACCGCGCCATTCTGCAGCTTGACACACTTCGCGCCCTATCATTTCTACACCGGCTTCAGCAAATATTTTTACGATCACTACCTCGCCCAGCACGACTTCGAGCTGCTCGACTTCCAGCGCAACGGCAATTACTTCGAGTACGTGGCCCAGGAAACGCGGCGCATCCCGCACATGGCCGGGCAGCATGCCAGCGGGCGCCTGCGCCTGCACGAACGCCTGGCGCTGCGCGTGCTGCTGGGCGCGCTGGGTCGCTTTTCGGCAGCCGACACCGGCTCGGCTGAGATTCTGTGCTTTGGCTGCCATGTATTTGCGCGCAAGCGCGGCGCGAGCTAACGCGCTTTCAGCGCAGGGTTTAGGGAATAGGGGTTAGGGTTTAGTGATTACAATGCAGAAACTCTTACCTAATTCCCGCATTGCTTTCTTGATAATGCACTAATGCCATGAAACTGCTTGTCTGCACATCCTACTACTACTACGGCAGCCCGCGCGGCCTGGAGCCGCAGTTCTACTACATGTACAAAGTGCCCGAAGCGATGGGCATTCAGGCCGATTTCTTCGACTACTTCACGGCGGC
>LJCR01002162.1 GCA_001399705.1 Kouleothrix aurantiaca | reverse complement strand
TGCCGCCGCCGAGCGGCTGGCCTCCGACGGGCGGGCCGGGCGCAGCGCGCGCGTTCAGAACGATATGCGCGCCACGCGCGATATTGCCAGCATCATGCGCACGCTGAACGCTCTTGAAACGCTGCGCGCCCGGGGCCTGACGGTCGCCGGACCGGTGTCGTCGTTCGCTGGCACGCAGGAGTTTATGTTCAAACACGCCCTGCTCCACCAGGTGACATACGACAGCGTGCTGAAGCGCCAGCGCCGCCAGTACCACACACAGGCGGGCGAATGGCTGATCGAGCGCAGCGGCGAGCGCGTGGCCGAATATGCCGGGCTGATTGGCGAACATTTCGAGCGCGCCGGCGACGCCGACCGTGCCGCCGACTGGTATGCGCGCGCGGCGACGCAGGCACAAGCGATCTACGCTTCCGATGTGGCCGCCGAGCACTACCGCAAAGTGCTGCGCCTGCTGCCCACCGCCGAAGAGCGCGATGTGGCCGGCGCGATGCGTAAGGCCGCCGCCTACGAAGGGCTGGGCGAGATGCTGCTGTGGCAGGGGCGCTACAGCGACGCAGCCGCCAGCTACACCGCCATGCGCTCGGCCGCCGAGCTGGCCGGCGACAGCATTGCCCAGGCGCGCGCCTGGTATGGGCTGGCCGAAGTGCGCGAGCGCCAGGCCGACTACCTGGCCGCCCAGGCCAGCGCCGCCCAGGCCGAGCAGATCGCTCAGCGCGTAGGCGCGCAAGTCGAGCGCGCCATGGCCCAGCAGCTCCAGGCGTGGTGCCTGTTCCAGCAGGGCGACGCCGCCGCAGCGCTTGAGCGTGCCGAAAACGTCCTGCTGCTCGCCACCGAGCACGACGCGCTGCGCGAAATGGGCCGCGCGCTTAACCTGCTGGGCGTGATCCACAAGGCCGCCGCCAACTTTCCCCAGGCCAGCCGCGCTATGCGCAGCGCGCTTGAGCTGCACCGCGAGCTGGGCGACCGCCTGCGCGTTGGCGGCACGCTGAACAACCTTGGCCTCACCGCCGAAAGCAGCGGCGACTACGCCGCCGCCGCCCAGCACTACGGCGAGGCGCTGGCCATCGCGCGTGAGATCAACGATCCCGAGCTGGAATGCCAGTCGCTCGCAAACCTGGGCGGCACGCTTGTGAGCCTGGGGCGTTTTGCCGAGGGCGAGCAGAGCTTGCGGCAGGCGCTGCGCATTGCCGTGGCCAATAACCCAGGC
>LJCR01002161.1 GCA_001399705.1 Kouleothrix aurantiaca | reverse complement strand
GTTAGTGCTCACCTGCGCGCTGTTGTTGGTTGCACCCACGGCGATAGCCAGGCGTGCGCTGGCCGGCGAGTTCACTGAATAAAACGTATTCTCAGTGTCGCCGGCTGCCACAACCACCACCACACCACTGCGCACCGCATTGTCGATTGCGAGCGCGTCGGGGTCGTCGGGGCTGCCGAACGGCGTGCCGAGCGAGATCACCAGCACGTCGAGATGGTCGGCAGTGTTGCCGTCGTTGTTGGGGTCGGGCGCGCGATCGATCGCTGCGGTCAGCAGGGTAGTCGCGCCGGTGCAGCCAAATACCTTCAGCGCGTAGATCGTCGCCTCGGGCGCGACGCCGGGGCTGATGCGCATGGTGGCGGTATTGGAATCGGGGGTATAGGGGCCACGATACGTTGCGCCGCTGCTCGTCACACCGTAGCCCGCCATCAACCCGGCCACATGCGTGCCCTGCCCAATGTAAGCAGGCGCGGCCGTGCCGGCCGGCACGGTGCGGCACTCCAGCGGGTCGGGGTCGGGCGCGGGAATGGCGCGGGCGCCGGCGGCATTCGCATCGTAGGCATCGCCGGCGAAATCGTAGCCGCCAGTTACTTTCGCAGTTGGAAAGCTGCCCGTCTCGATGAGCGTGGGGTTATTGGCGGCATAGGCAGCCGGTGTGCCAAGCCCGCCGAAATCCGCGTGCGTATAATCGATGCCGCGGTCGATCAGGCCGATCCGCACACCTGCGCCGGTTGCGCCGGCAATTGCCGCAGCCGCTGCTTCGCCCGGTGTAGTACCGTTTGCGCTCAGCGTGGCCGGGTACTTGGGGGGGATGACGCGCACACTCGCGACACCCGGCGCAGTGGCGAGCTGCCCGAGCTTGCTTGCCGGCATCGTAACAACCACACCGTTTGATGCTGCATGCGTGCGAAACAGCACGCGCGCCTGGGCAGACGCAAGCTGCTGGGCCAGCGTGGTTTGCGTGCCAGCCGGCGGGTTCGCGGAAACCTGAACCATGGCCGTCACCAGGCCATTCGAGGGCGAGACGCTAGCGGGCAAGCCTAGTCCACCCGGCTGAACGTAGACATCGGGCGGAAGCGCCGGCTGGGGCGAAAGAAGCAACCGGCAGGAGCGCCATCGCAATAAATGCGGCGCTCAGGTATGTGAGCAGGGACGTAATTCTTCGTTGACGCATGATTTTTCCTCTGCCCTTACGCCGTGGTAAGGGTG
>LJCR01002158.1 GCA_001399705.1 Kouleothrix aurantiaca | reverse complement strand
GTCCAGCGTCTGCCATGCATCGGGGTAGGCCAGCGCGAACTTGCCCTCTGGGCTGCTGAACGCCAGCGTGCCCGCCTGCGCGCCGGGCTGCGCCGGCTCAGGCGTGGGCGCGCTGGGGTCGGCCGTGCCCGCGCCCGAGTTGTCAACAGTGATGTCGCTGTACTTGTAGGTGAACTGGCCGGCGATGTCGCGCACCAGAAAGCCCGCCACATAGTCGCCGCTATTGGCGGGCACCAGCTGCGCGCTCAGCGGCGCATCGCCCAGCGTGATCGTCTCGCCCTCATTGAAATCGGGCACCGGGCGGCCATCCTTGATGGTGTAGGTGCGCAGGTAGGCGGTGAATTTATCGCCCGGCTGCGGCGTAATCTCAAACGGCTGCGCTTCTTTGGCCTTGCCCTTGGGGAAGCCGTAGATGCGCTGCAGCTCGGCGCGGCCCTGGCTCACCGCAAACAAGAGGCCCGCGCCCACCTGCGCGCCAGTGCCGGCGGCAGTGTACACGCCCTCGACGCCATACAGGTCGGTGCCGTATTTCGTCGGGCCAAGCAGCACGGGGATCGTCTCGCTGCCGTTGGAAAGCGCCCAGCGCGTGCCGTTCCAGGTTTCGCGCAGATCGTTGTCGCCGTCGTTCCAGGGTGGCACTTCGGCATTGGGCGAACTGCCGGGCGGGTAGATGTAGTGCAGCTCGGTCAGCTCGACGCCGCTGCGGTCGCCGTTCGGGATGCCGGCGAAAAAGAAGATAAAGGCAATATCTTTGCCCGAGACCGTGCCGTCTAGTGTGGCCGGGTTGTTCACGCCAACGGTTGTGTTGGAAAGCTGCAAGTCGCTAATTACCGGCGCGCTGACCTGCTGCTGGCCGGCGCTGTGAAAGGCTTGCAGGAACTCATCCCACGAGCTGTTCTGCGGCACGGGCGAGGCCTGCGGGTAGAAATCGGGGTAGGGCTCGGCGATCTGTGGGAAGAAGACCGACATGCCCGTCGAGCGCTGGTGGAAACCGGCGTGCCACTCGGCCACGCGCGCCGCCTTGATGGCCGCGCCCAGCGACTTGGCGGCGCTGTCGATCTCGCCCGGCGCGCCCTGGCGGCTCAGCAGGCGCGCGAAGTCGCCCAGGTCGATCGCGTTAAACTCCTCGGGCTTGGGCTGGCTGTAGACATCGGCCGACGAGCGCGCCTCGGCGATCGGCTGGTAGGCGCTGCCGATGTCGCGCAGCAT
>LJCR01000216.1 GCA_001399705.1 Kouleothrix aurantiaca | reverse complement strand
GTCTTGAACTGCGGACGCACATCGTTGTAATCGACCTTGAACTTCAGCACCTTTTCATCGCGAATGGCATCGGTGATGACATATGAATGCAATTCACGGCCAAACACGCTGGCGGTGGTATCGGCACCGAGGGCGTTTTGCGGGAAGATTGGCGTGCCGGTGAAACCAAACTGGTAGAACTTTTTGAATTTCTTCTTGAGGTTTTTCTGCGCTTCGCCAAACTGGCTGCGGTGACATTCATCAAAAATAAAGACTACTTGCTTGTTGTAGATGGGCAAGTCGCTTTCGGTTTTCATTAGATTGTTGAGCTTCTGGATGGTGGTGACAATGATTTTGTTGTCGTCTTTATCCAGATTGCGCTTGAGCCCGGCAGTGCTTTCGGAGCCGTTCACGCTATCGGGCGAAAAACGCTGGTATTCCTTCATGGTTTGGTAGTCGAGGTCTTTTCGATCGACCACAAAAAACACTTTGTCGATGAACTCAAGCTCGGTGGCCAGGCGTGCCGCTTTGAAGCTGGTGAGCGTTTTACCAGAGCCGGTGGTGTGCCAGATATAACCGCCGCTTTCGGTGTCGCTCCACTTTTTGGACTGGTATGAGCTGTTGATCTTTCGCAGAATGCGTTCTGTGGCTGCGATTTGATAGGGACGCATGATCAGCAGGGTGTCGTTTGTATCAAACACTGAATAGTGCAGCAAGATATTGAGCAGGGTGTTTTTCTGGAAGAAGGTCGCGGTAAAGTCTTTCAGGTCTTTGAGCAGGCTGTTGTCGGCTTTTGCCCAGTTCATGGTGAAATCGAAACTGTTTTTATTGCGCGTGACCGTATTGGCAAAGTAACGGGTGTCGGTGCCGTTGGAGATGACGAATACTTGCAGGTATTTGAACAGCGAGTGTTCACTGTTAAAGCTTTCCTTACTGTAGCGGTGGACCTGATTGAAGGCTTCGCGAATCGCCACGCCACGTTTTTTCAGCTCGATTTGCACCAGGGGCAAACCGTTCACCAGAATGGTTACATCGTAGCGGTTGGCGTGGCTGCCGGTTTGTTCAAACTGCTTGATCACCTGCACTTCGTTGCGGGCGATGGTGTGTTTGTCGAGCAGGTAGATGTTTTGAATACGGCCATCGTCGAACACGAAGTCGTAAATATAGTCGTCGTGAATTTTGCGGGTTTTATCGGTGATGGTGTCGCTGGGTTTATCCAGATAGGTTTCTACAAAGCGCAGCCACTCGCCCTCGGCAAAGTGTACGTTGTTGAGCGTTTGCAACTGCTCGCGCAGATTGGCCAACATGGCCTGGGTGGTGTTTAATGCGGGCAGGTATTCGTAGCCCTGACTCTGCAAATCCTTGATAAACTCGCGCTCCAGGGCATCTTCGCTCTGGTAGCTTTCAGCCACCTTCCAAGCCCTGGTGTATTGATCGAGGACGATAAAGCTGTTTGATTCGATGATAGTTTTATAATCTGTCATTAAATTGCCTTTGAAGCTATACAACGTTCTTCTTAAAACGATACATTTCACTAATCTCTTTTATCAAATAGTTTAAAACGCGCTTATCATCGTCGGTGAGTGCGACTACTTCTTCGCCAGCGTGCTTTGAGTGGCTGGAAATATTGATAATTCGGGCCTCATACGGATTAAGTCTGCCATCATCATCTTTTGGTAATAATTCCCCCCAATTTTTATAGCCGAGAAATGTAGAGGTTTTTTCCAATATGTTGCGAAGGAAATTAAAATGATACTTATGCACTTGCCCGGTACTGACTGCTTTTTCGAGCTCAGCCATGAGGTAAAGGTGATAGGAAAATGGCGAATCATTAGGATGAATAACTAATTGATACGTTCCATCCGCTTGTTTTTCCAGTCGATATTTTTCAAAATCTTTCCCCCTATTGAACTCATTGTACAAAACATTGTAAAAAAGCGGGTTATGTGTGGTGATGACGAATTTCACTGCCGACTTATTTGACTTGATCAGTTGGGCCAGCTCGACAGCCAATTGAATTAAATGGTTTTCATCTAACGAACTTACTGGATCATCAACAAACACATATTCCAGCCGATCAAAAGGAGTGGTTACAGGATAGTCGGGATCCACATCATTTAATACATCAATGAGCTGTTCAATCAATGTGTAAAAAATACTCCAGATAAAATTGCTTTCTTCGCCTTTGGAGATTTTCAGATTGCCTGAGTGCTGATTATCGCCGCGCTCAAGGGAGAAGGTCACCTCTGAAAAGGCGCGTACCGTGATCTCGTTGCCATTTTTGTCTCTGGCTTTGTATTCTTGATTAAAGCGCGGTGTGAGCTTGTCGTTGGTATAGCGTTGAAAATTGGTAATGATGTTCCGATCCTGCCCTTGCTCTTGAAGAATCCAATCGGTAAATGAATTGGGCTGGATTTTTAGCCTGGGCGCGGCATCCAGTGCGAGATCGTTATCCCAGTAGAACAGGTCTTCGGTGAAGGCATTGTAATAGAGGATTTTTGTGCGGGACGACTCCGGTTCACCAGCATCATCACCTTCGTCAGTGTCTTTTTTTGGTGCAACGAGCTGCTTAAACTCGCGCGACAGGCGTGTTTTACCAACGCCGTTAAAGGCATAGATCAACTGGACTTTTTTATTGGCAGCTTTTAGTTGCTGGGCTATTTCCTTTAGCGTCTTGCTCATGTTATGCTACTGCCTCATCTGGTTTTGGGGAAGCTCAAGAGCAGATCGCGGTAGTGTTCATATTGTTTTTTGCGGGCGGTCAGCTCGGCGGTCAGCTCGGCGGTCAGTTCGGTGAAAGCGTCCAAAATGCGAACGATTTCAGCTTGAATTTCCAGCGACTTTTCTGGGTTTTCAGGGCATGGGACGGGAATAACTGCTTTGCTTAAGCCATTTGCATTTATCGCAGAAATTTTCCCAGAAGAGATATGTTTCTTTATTTGATCTTTAAAGTGTGCGGTTCTAAGAAAATAGGACACATATTTTGGATTTAATTCGCTTTTATAAGAAAAACAAGCATCATGAATTACAACATCTTCTTCTCCTAACCAAGCCACACCATTTCCAATATCCTCTACAGTTTCACCTGCCGCGACAATAATAACATCACCTTTATTGGCAAACCGTAGCTTTGAAGCTAGCTCTTCATCAACGAAAGATTTTGTCTCATTTGCCCAGATGCCGTAATAAGTATACATTTCCCCGTAATGAATGCACGGTAAGCCTTTGGGGACCATATCAGTTTTCACAAATCTTTTTCCTCTAACAAATTCACCAATTTTACCCAACGGCAGCCATTCTACCTCAGCTCCATTCAGCAGCTTTTCCATATAGTTCATACTACTCATGCCTCAACCTCTTCGCCTTCAATCTCGGCAACAATCGCATCAATATAAGCACGCAACTGGTCAATCCTGGCGACCGTGGTTTTTATCTTGGCGTTGAGCTGGGCAATATCTACTACTTCGCGATCGTCTCTGGCTTCGACATAGCTGCTGACCGACAGGTTGTAATCTTTATCCTTGCTGGAAATTTTCTCAAGAGGCACCGATTCGGCGAAGTGATCCACATTCGCCTTGCTATCGAACACCTGCATGATTTGTTCGATGTGCGAATCCAGCAGCACGTTGTTGTTAGTTGCTTTTTCAAACAGGCCGCTGGCATCGATAAACTGGGTATCGGTATTGGTTTTGTGTTTGGACAGCACTAGAATGTTCACCGCAATGGTGGTACCGAAAAACAGGTTGGGCGCGAGTGCGATCACCGTTTCCACAAAGTTATTATCAATCAAGTACTGGCGGATTTTCTGCTCGGCACCGCCACGATAAAAGATACCGGGGAAGCAGACAATTGCGGCGCGACCTTTGCTGGAAAGGTAGCTGAGTGCATGCAACACAAAGGCAAAGTCGGCTTTGGACCTGGGCGCTAATACACCGGCTGGCGCAAAGCGGTCGTCGTTGATCAGCGTCGGATCATCCGAGCCGATCCAGCGCACCGAGTAGGGCGGATTCGAAACGATGGCATCAAAAGGTTTGTCACCAAGAAAGTGCGGGTCGATTAGGGTATTGCCGAGCTGGATATTGAACTTGTCGTAGTTGATGTTGTGCAAAAACATGTTCATACGGGCAAGGTTGTAGGTGGTGTGGTTGATCTCCTGGCCCCAAAAACCGTCTTCAATGATATGGGCATCAAAGTGCTTTTTGGCTTGGAGCAGCAGGGAGCCGGAACCAGCGGCGGGGTCGTAGATTTTATTGACGCTGGTTTGCTTGTGCATGGCAAGCTGGGCAATCAGCCGGGAGACATGCTGCGGAGTGAAAAACTCGCCGCCGGACTTCCCGGCATTGGCGGCATAGTTGGAGATAAGAAACTCGTAGGCATCGCCAAACAGGTCGATGTGGCTGCCTTCGAAATCGCCGAAGTCCAGCCCGGCCACGCCTCGGAGAACGGCGGCCAAACGCTTGTTTTTCTCGTTTACGGTATTACCGAGGCGATTGCTGGTGGTATCAAAATCGGCAAACAGGCCTTTGATGTCCGCCTCGGATGGGTAGCCGTTGGCGGAAGTTTCAATGGCGGCAAAGATGGCGGCAAGATCGGTATTTAAACTTTTGTTGTCGTTGGCACCTTTGACGATGTTGGCAAAGAGCTGGCTGGGATAGATAAAGTAGCCCTTGGTTTTAATGGCGTCGTCTTTGATGTCATCGGTGATGACCTCATCACCAAGCTTGGCGTAGTGGATAGTTTCGTCGCCACCCTCGATATAGCTGGCGAAGTTTTCGCTGATGAAGCGGTAGAACAGGGTGCCGAGGACGTATTGCTTGAAATCCCAGCCGTCGACAGCGCCTCGGACCTCATTGGCTATCTGCCAGATTTGGCGTTGCAGTGCGGCGCGTTGTTGGGCGATTGTCATTTGCTTTCCTGTTGTGATCCGTTTGGATAGCTATCTGCTGGTAACCGGCCTGGTAGTATACAGCTCAGGACAGGCCGACCGGAGAAACCCACGCCGGTTAGAGTCTGGTGGATGTTTTGCAGGGCGGCTCTGCCCCCTGCACCCCCGCCGGGGAACCGAGCCGGTTCCCCAAACCCCTCCGCAAATGGCGCTGGTGTCAGTTGTAAAGCTTGGGCGCATGCCTCGGGGCGACGGTGAAAGCTGGTGCTGAACTGACTGGCGAATGCCGGCGGTGAGCATCGCGGGGG
>LJCR01002159.1 GCA_001399705.1 Kouleothrix aurantiaca | reverse complement strand
GCAGCTCGACGGCGGGCGCTACGCAACCTCGGACCTGAACGACCTGTACCGCCGTGTGATCAACCGCAACAACCGCTTGAAGCGCCTGATGGAGCTGAATGCGCCCGAGATCATCGTGCGTAACGAAAAGCGTATGTTGCAGGAAGCCGTGGACGCGCTGATCGACAATGGCCGGCGCGGGCGCGCAGTTTCGGGCAAGGGCAAGCACCGCCTGAAGAGCCTGAGCGACATGCTCAAGGGCAAGCAGGGCCGCTTCCGCCAGAACCTGCTCGGCAAGCGCGTCGACTACTCGGGCCGCTCGGTGATCGTGGTTGGCCCGAACCTGAAGCTGCACCAGTGCGGTCTGCCCAAGAAAATGGCGCTGGAGCTGTTCAAGCCGTTTGTGATGCGCCGCCTGGTGGAGAAGGGCTTTGCCCACAACATCAAGTCGGCCAAGCGCATCGTCGAGCGCGTGCGCCCCGAAGTGTGGGACGTGCTGGAAGAGGTCATCCAGGATTACCTGGTGCTGCTGAACCGCGCGCCGTCGCTGCACCGCCTGTCGATCCAGGCGTTCGAGGCCAAGCTGATCGAGGGTTCGGCCATTCAGCTGCATCCGCTGGTCTGCGCGGCGTTCAACGCCGACTTCGACGGCGACCAGATGGCTGTGCACGTGCCGCTTTCGCGCAAGGCGCAGGAAGAAGCACGCATGCGCATGATCTCGAAGTACAACCTGCTTTCGCCAGCGCACGGCAACCCGATCATCACGCCGTCGCAGGACATCGTGCTGGGCTGCTTCTACCTGTCGCTGGTGAAGGACGGCGCGCTGGGCTCGGGCAAGAAGTTCGCTTCGATTGACGAGGCGATGCTGGCTTACGACAAGGGCGTGGTCGACATTCAGGCCCCGATCTGGGTGCGCATGCCCGGCAAGGTGCAGGGACAGAACGACCGGAATGTGCGCGAGCTTGCGCCAGCCGCCGACGGCTCGCCGCGCATGCTGCTTGAAACGTCGATCGGGCGCATTATCTTCAACTCGGCGCTGCTGGGGCCGATGCAGTATCGCAACCGCAACGTGCCGAAAAAGGGCCTCCAGGAAATCATCGCCGACTGCTACAAGTACTACACGAACCTGGCGAACCTCTCGGAGGAAGACCTGGACAGCGTGCGGGCGATGTACCCGAACGTGCAGTCGCGCGACGAAATGGCGCGTATCTACGGCTCGGAGCGCACAGC
>LJCR01002160.1 GCA_001399705.1 Kouleothrix aurantiaca | reverse complement strand
CTCCAGGCTTGCCGGCGTGCGCTTGCCGGTTTTCGCGCTGACGTAGGTGCCTTCCACGCTATAGGTCGTGCTGCCATAGTCGGTGGGCGCGAGCGGCGCAAGCACCACGCTTTTGCCATTGCTCAGGTACCATCCGGTCGAAGGCCAGCGCAGCTCGACCGGGTCGCCATCCTGCCAGGTCGCCTCGGTGTCGCTGGGCGCGGCGCCGGGCGGGTACAGGTAATCCATCGCCAGAATCCGCACGGTGTCGGGGTCGTTCGGGTCGAGCGCGCCGACGAAGTAGTACACGTCGGCGGTGTCGTCGCCGCTGATGCTGGAAGAAAGCGTGACCGGCGCATCGGGCGCGGCCTCGGTCTGGCTGAGCTGCGGCGGCGCGAGCGTGGCGCGGGTGGTGCTGCCCTTGCCGCCCTTGTAGAAGGCTTGCAAGAACTCATCCCAGCGCGTGGCGGCCGTCAGCGGCGAGCCGTCGAGGTAGCTGCTGTCGTAGTCTTTCTTCTTCCATGGGAAATACACCGACATCCCGCTCGATTTGGGATGATCCGCGCCAAAACCGCCCGCGATCCGCGCGCCCTTGATGGTGGCGCTGAGCGTGCGCGCGGCGTCGGTCACCTGCGGGCCGAGCTTGGCGGCCGCCAGCGAATCGGCCAGGTAGCCCAGGTCGATCGCGCTGATGTCGGCGTCGCCGGACGCGTACTCGGCGGCGTGGGCGCGGGCCTTGCCAATCGCTTTGTACGATTTGGGCATGGCCGCGATCAGCGCGTTCGCCAGCGTGTCGAGCTGGCCGGAAAGCTGGCCGACCTTGGCGAGATCAAATGCGGCCAGCGTCACCGACGGGTCTTTTTCCTTTTTGTAGAAGGCCGCAAAGCTCTTGATAATGCTTGGCGCGAGTGCGGCGGCGTCCTGCGGCGGCTTGTCGGCCAGGTCGCGCAGCCATGCGTTCCAGGCCCAGCCCTCGCCCGGCTCAAGGTCGGCGCTGCCAATCGCGATCTGGCCGTAGGGCGCAACCGCCTGAAACACGTCGATCTGGCTCATCAGGCAGGCGTCAAAGCCGATCAGGTCAAGCTTCTGCACGCCTGTGCGCTTGCGCGCGTCGCCCAGCGCCTTCGCCAGCTCGGGCAGCGTCAGCATATCACCGTCGCTGGTGTCGTCGCTGGCAACGCCCGGCCACGACGCGCCGTGGTCCCAGAAAATCAGCGCGTAGTGGCGCGC
>LJCR01002157.1 GCA_001399705.1 Kouleothrix aurantiaca | reverse complement strand
ACTCCTTTCCTGCCGGAAACGCAATGCTTATGTGCGTAGCAAACCGTTACGAGCAGGTGTCGTAATATTGTCGGGCGGCAGGCCAGCGCTGCGCGCAAGAGCGGCCGCGCAGGGGGCATCAGAGCCGTAGAAGAAATATGGTATCATAGCGCCGCCCACGGAAGCCAAACCTGTGCCGAATTGTTGAGGGAGCTAGGAGAAGGAGCGCGCTCTTGAAGTACCTGCGCTATTTGCTGATTTTTGTGCCGCTTGCTGCGGCCGCCGAGTTTCTGGGATGGAGCCCGTTGCTCATCTTTGTGTTCTCGTGTGTTGCGCTGATTCCGCTGGCGGGTTTGCTGGGCGAAGCAACCGAAGAGTTAGCGATTCATACCGGCCCAAAAATCGGTGGTCTGCTGAATGCCACGCTTGGCAACGCAGCTGAGCTGATCATCACAATTGTGGCGCTTAGTCAGGGCGAGCTGGATCTGGTCAAGGCATCGATCACCGGCTCGATCCTTGGGAATTTGCTGCTGATCCTGGGCGCGAGCTTGCTGCTCGGCGGTTTGCGGCACGGCATTCAGAAGTTCGATCGCAGCCTGGCTGGCGTTTCGGCCACAATGATGACGCTGGCAGTGATTGGCCTGATTGTGCCGACGCTGTTTGAGCTGCTGCACGAGCTCAACCTGGGCAGCCTGAACGTCTTCAACACCAATGTCAACGACCCGGCGCTTAATTCGCTGAGCTTATGGGTGGCGGGTATTTTAATCCTTCTCTATGTGCTCAGCCTGGTATTCACCTTCCGCACCCCGCAGCGCGAAGAGCACGCCGGCGTTGACGACCACAGCGACGAAGAAGAAACCCACAAAGCCAAGTGGAGCGTGCCGGTGTCGGTGAGCGTGCTGGCCGTCAGCACGATCGCAATTGTGTTTCTGAGCGAATTCCTGGTCGGCGCTGTCGAGCCAGTGGTCGAGAGCCTGGGCATCAGCAAGCTGTTCCTGGGCGTGATCATTATCCCGATCGTCGGCAATGTGGCCGAGCATATTGTGGGCGTGCAGGTTGCGCTGAAGAACAAGATGGACCTGTCGCTCTCGATATCGCTCGGTTCGAGCATGCAGGTGGCGCTGTTTGTCGCGCCGCTGCTGGTATTTATTAGCCTGCTGTTTGGGCCTGAGCTAACGCCGTTCTTCAGCCTGCTTGAAGTGGTGGCGCTGACGCTGGCGTGGGCCTATGCC
>LJCR01002156.1 GCA_001399705.1 Kouleothrix aurantiaca | reverse complement strand
GGGGTGGCAGGGGCAGCCGGGCACGTTGATCACCGGCAGCCCGGCCTTCGACTTGTAGCTCGGGCCGAGAAAGCCGCCTTTCTGGCGCTTCAGGAATTGCAGCCGAACCGACTGCGTGGGGTTCGGGTCGGTGGCGGGGATGCCGCCCCAGGTCGCGCAATCGCCCAGCGCCACGGTGAACTGCGCCACGTTCGCCAGCTCGCGCACCCAATCCTGCATCGGGCGGCCGGCGAACATGTTGAAGCGCCCGGTTTTGTTCGGGCCGGTCACTACCGTGCCTTCGAACACAAACACATCAAGCGCCAGCTTGCCGCTCACCAGGTCGTTGAGCATGGCGCGCAGGTTGTCGCCCAGCTCCAGGCCCAGCGAGGGGTGCCAGAGGATGTTGAAGCCGAAATCGGTCACCAGGTCGCAGGCGCTCGGCTCTTCGGCATTGAGAAACGACATGGTATTGCCGCTACAGGCACCGCCCTGCAGCCAGAGAATATTTGCCATTGTGTGCCCTCTCTTGTGGCTTCGGGCCGGCGCAGGCAAAAATGCGCCCACGAAAACCCAAAGCCATGCTGGCTTGCCCAATCGCGTTGGATCGGATACCATGAGGGCATCGCACGGCGAGGCTGGACTGGCAGGTTTCGCGCTCGCCGTACGGTGCCGGGGGCATAGAGCACAACTCTATGCCCTCACTGCGTGTTTAGCCCAATAAGCCATCCTCCTTTCGCCTGCCCCGATATCCATCCGCCAGCGCGGCGACAGTCTGCATACTTTATGAAAATAAGAACAAATTATAAGTTACAAGAAAAGGCCCTTGAATGCATCCACAGATTGCTCAGATTTCACAGATTTTATAAATTTATAGTGTCAAAAAGTGTGTCATCTGTATCATCGAACAAGGAGCTTAAATTCGTGTTTTTGCCTGCGGCAGCAGCGATGCGGAAATAAGGAGAAAATTTCCGCATTGTAATCACCAAACCCTATCCCCTAACCCCCAATCCCTGCGCTGAAAGCGCGCTAATCAGCACGCCACCCTGCACGTCGGCGAGCTGCTGGCGGGCCGCGTGAACCAGCGCCGGGTCGCCGCTGAGCTCGATCGCCTGCGCGAGGTCATTCGCGGCGGCTTGCAAGTCGGTAGCTGCGGGAACGAGCTGACTGCGCGCGCGCTCGTGAAGCGCCGCGCCGCGGTTCAGCAGCGTGCTGGCGAGCCGCTCGCCAAAGG
>LJCR01002154.1 GCA_001399705.1 Kouleothrix aurantiaca | reverse complement strand
GTCGCGGGCCGGCTGCGGAGAATCAAGCCCGGTCCAGTCGCTGTTCAGCTCGCGGAAAAACAAGTTCTGGCGCGGCGGGGCAAGCGCGCCCGTGACCTGATCGTCGGCATCGGGCGGGCGGTTTTGGCGGTTGCGGCGCGCGCTGAAAAAAAGCTGCACCCCTACCAGCACCACGCCCGCCAGCAGCAGCGCCAGCGCCTGCATCGAACCCTTCGAATTTACGGTCCAGGCATGCACTGCTAAAGCCAGCAATGCCGCGCTGGTGCCAATCAGCACACTTTCGATCGCATCGTCACGCATAGATATCGTCACGGCCCGCAGCGCGTGCGGGCGCGGCCACGTGTTATGGCACGCGCTCGCGCGCGGCTTGCTGCTCTTCTTCCGGGCGCACCTCGCGGCCCTGGCTGAGGGTATAGGTGCCAAAATCCTGGTGCACCGGCCGCTGCGACTCGCGCACAATCACGCCCAGCTTCAGCAGCACCACAAAAACGCCCAGGCCCAGCACGACGAATGCAATCGAGGCGCACAGCGCCACCAGCAAAAACGAAGCGATCATATGCTATTCCTCACCTGCCGCGCGCTCCCACCAGAGCACGGCGGCGTGGCTGGGCTGCTGGCGCGGGGCCAGCCCGCCCTGTTCGTCGCGGTCGAGCAGCTCGCCCATCGCGGCAGCCAGCGCCCCGTTGGTAGCGGCGTCGTTCGGCAGGCGCAAGCGCCAGCGCAGGTCGGCCAGCGCTTCGTCCTCATTCGCATAGCTGAAGCGATTGAGCATTGGCACGCGCGCCAGCTGCGCCGGAATGCCAAGCTGATACAGCGCGTTCAGGCATTCGAGCGCGCCGGGCAGGGGCAGCCGCGTCTCGCCGCGCAGCCGCTGCCAGAACGGGCCAACGAACGACGACGGGTGGCGGAACGACAGCAGCACAAAGCCGGCGCGGCCAGCGGCTTCGTACATGGCGCGCAGAAACGGCCCAACCTCGCGCACGGCGTACAGCACGTGTGCGGCAATCGCTACGTCGCAGGGCGGCACGCCTTCGGCTGGCCAGCTTCTGCCGTGCACGCGCACGTTCGCCAGGCCCGCTTCGGCCACGCGCCCTGTCAGGTGCTCGCGCATCCCCGCCGAAGGCTCAAGCGCATGCACCTCAGCAACTGCGGCCGCCAGCGTCGGCTCGTAGCGCCCGCTGCCCGCGCCAATGTCGAACACGTGATCGGTGGGG
>LJCR01002155.1 GCA_001399705.1 Kouleothrix aurantiaca | reverse complement strand
CGGCCACGCCATGGGCTTCAACTACAACGGCAAATTGCGCTCGGCTGAGCTGCTGCTGCGCGCCGACAGCACGGTGCTGCCCATCCGCCGCGCCGAAACGGTCGAGGACTATTTCGCCACGCTGCCGCTCGACCAGCTCGATTCGTTTCAAATAAAGCCGTAGGAACCTTTGCCACAAAGACTCAAAGACTCGAAGGGCTGTACGAAAATATACAACCTTCGAGTCTTCGAGTCTTCGTGGCTATTTCAAGTAAACCGATGGCTACACCATGCCGCGCAGGAGCAGCACGCGCCACGCGATCAGCACCAGCCCCAAGCTGCCGCTGATGCCGGCGGCAAAATAGTAGCCATACGCGGCCCAGCGGTTCGCGCTCACCAGCTGGCGCTCGCTGCGGTGGCTGATCAGAAACGGCTGCTTGCCGTCGCGCGGGTGGCAGCGCAGCACCGGCTCGCCATTGCGCTCGGCCAGGTAGCCAAGCACATACACATCCTGCCCAAGCGGCAGGCAGTGCTCGGTGCGCCAGCTGCGCCGCTCGGTATCGCCGAAGCTGGCTGTCATGACATCGTAGCGCCGCTCGGTCTGCGCCATGTCGAGTGTGGCGTTCAGCGGCTCGACCTGCACGCGCCCGCTGGCGTCGCGCACCCAGAAGCTTGGCACGCGCTGGTCGTCGAAGTTCGTGCCCGAGTCGCGGCAGACATGCCCGTTCATGTCGCGGCTCTTCTTCATGTCGCCGAACTGCGGCGCGCCCCAGTCTTCCCAGGCGGTGGTGAGCGTGTAGCCTGCGCAGAGCTGCCCGCTGATCGGGCTGGTCAGCGAGTAGTTGTCGGCCTCGAGCACGCCGGTGATTTCGCAGCGCTGGCCAAACGCGCCCTGCGCCCGCACAATCGCGGGTAAGTCGGCGATGGGTGATGTGGGCGTGTCGGCGCTGGCGAGCATGCGATCTTCGCGGGTGGTGGCAAGCAGCGCGCAGGCAATTCCCAGCAGCAGCAGCAGCGCGCCGGCCACAAACAGAATGATATCGAAGCGTGTCATGTGCTGTGCTCCATGCTAGCGGTTTTCGCACAGCATACGCCCGCCGGGGCGCGGCGACAGTGCCAGGATGCGTGCAAATCGGGAGCAGGAACGCGAACGCCGCCCGGCATTGCTGCGGGGCGGCGTCGAGTGGTGCTAGGAAGGGCCTACTGTGGCACGAATATGAGACCTTGCACAGTAG
>LJCR01002153.1 GCA_001399705.1 Kouleothrix aurantiaca | reverse complement strand
CTCGGGCTCTTCGTCGAGCGCGGCGGCGGTGCCAAGCCCGGCCAGCCCGTAGCTTGTGCAGGCGCGGTCGCCCTGCCGCCAGCTGTGCGCCAGCCCTTTGCGCAGCCAGCCTGCCGCTTCGTCGGGGCGGCTCAGGCCAAGCAGCGATTCGCCCATGCCCAACTGCGCCCAGAACAAGCCAACATAATGTTCGCCCACCGGGTAGGCCAGGCTGTCCTGGTGAAGCTGCACGGCGCGCGCAAAATTGCCGCGCAGCTGCGCCGCATGCCCCAGGTGGTTGACCGTCCAGAATTGTGTGTCAACCTCGAGCTGGTGATGCTCGGCGAAGGCCTGGCTTTCGGCCAGCAGCTCTTCGGCGCGGTCGGCGTCTTCGTCGAGGATGGCGATTTCGGCCATGCTATTGAGAATACCTGCAAGCAGCCAGCTGTTTTCTTGCTGGCGGGCGAACGCAAGCGCCTCGGTCATGCGCGCCCAAGCAGTGGCGCTGTCGCCGTGCTCGCGCGCCACCCAACCCAGGCGCTCGGTCAGCCAAGTACGGAAGTTGTGATCGCTCGCCGCTCGCGCGGAGTCCATGGCTCGCTCGAAGTTGGCGCGCGCCGCCGCATAGCTGCCAGTGAGTGCCTGCAGCTGCCCAAGATCGGCGCATGCGCTCGCATACAAGGCCGACGAGGTGTCGTTGCGCGGGTCGCTCAGGGCGCGCTCCAGCGCGTCGATACCTTCCTGCCAGGTGCCATGCCGGTACCAGAATGCGGTCAGCGCAGTGTCGATCAGCCGCAGCGCCACGGTCAGGTCGCCGCCGGCGCGGTTGCTGTGTTCCAGGGCCGCGCGCAAATTCTCGTACTCGGGAGTGATGCGCGCCTGCCAGATTTCGTCATCTTCGTCGGGGCCTTCATCCGCCAGCGCCAGGTAGAACTGCGCGTGCGCGTCGCGCAGGGCCGGCGCTTCGCCGCTCGTCTCCAGCTGCTCGGCCGCGTAGACGCGCACGGTTTCGAGCATGCCGAAACGCGGCTCGCCGTCGGGGTGGATGCGGCGGCGCAGCAGGCTGTGATCGAGCAGAGTCGCCACGCCCGCGACCACATCGGGCGAGGCGCCATTGCCGCCACAGATCGCCTCGATTGCTGCAAGTGTGCCGTCGCCCACAAAAACCCCGATGCGGCGAAACAGCACCTGCTCAGGCGCAGGCAGCAGCGCGTGGCTCCAGCCGATCGTGTCGCG
>LJCR01002152.1 GCA_001399705.1 Kouleothrix aurantiaca | reverse complement strand
GCGCGCACGCGCCAGCTGCTGAGCTATGCCGTCGAGCCGGGCGAGCGCGTGGGCGCGTGGCTGCTGCTGCCCAAAGGCAGCGCGCCAGCGGGCGGCTGGCCGGCGATTCTCGCGATTCACCAGCACGGCGGCGAGTACCACCTCGGTAAGTCCGAGCCGGCCGGCATGGGGCCAAACCCGATGTACTTCTATGGGCGCGACCTGTGCCAGCGCGGATTTGCCGTGCTCTGCCCCGACCAGCTCTGCTTCGAGGAGCGCCGCCCACCCGAGGACGCACCAAACGACCGCGCAATTGGCATGGCCTACGAGCGTTTTGAGTTCACGCGGCGCGTAGTGGCGGGAAGCTGCCTGCAAACCAAATATCTGCACGACATGAGCTGCGCGCTGGATGTGCTGGGCGCGCTGCCCGAGGTGAACACCGCACAGATCGGCTGTTTCGGGCACTCGCTGGGCGGGCAGGAATCGCTCTGGCTGGCGTGGTACGACTCGCGCATCCGCGCGGCGGCCTCGTCGTGCGGGTTTGGGATGATCAGCACGCTGATCCGCGACCGCATCAACCACAATTTCGCACTCTATGTGCCGGGCATGCTCGAATATGGCGACGTCGACGCACTGGTGGCGGATCTCGCGCCGCGCCCGTTCATGTTCACCGCTGGCGACGCCGACCCGATCTTCCCCGTCGATGGCGTGCGGCACATTGCAGCCCGCGCCGCCGAGGCCTACGCTGCGGCAGGCGCGCCCGAGCACTTTGCGGCGCATATCTTCTCCGGCGTCCACAGCCTGCCCGATGATGCCAAGCAGGCGGCCTACGGTTTTCTGGAGCGTTGGATCAAGGCATAGGATTGTGACAGGGCGAGAGAGCATTCACCACGGAGACACAGAGGCACGGAATTAGCGGAAGAACAGACGACCAGAAATTGAACCGCAAAGGACGCAGAGGGCGCGAAGGTTTGAAAGTGCAAACTTGCGATTTGCAGGGGCCAATTCCAAAACCCCAGGCCCTAAACCCTCGTGCAGTTGCAGGTTGCGGGTTCGTGCTTCCTGCCTACTGCCGACCGCTCTATGTTCTGCGCTTCAACGCTCTTCGCTCACCCTTTCACCCCTTCACCCTTTCACCTCGCCACCCCGCCGATGGCAGCCAGAAAATCGCCCGTAGTCGTCACCGGGCTGCGGTGGAAGGTTTCGGGCAGGGTGACGTGGGCAAGGCGCGTGTAG
>LJCR01002151.1 GCA_001399705.1 Kouleothrix aurantiaca | reverse complement strand
CGGTGATATCCAGCTCTTCGCGCTCAATCAGCTTCAGCAGCAGATCGAGCGGGCCTTCAAACGCTGGCAGCTGAAAGGTATAGTCGAGCGTTTCCTGAACCAGCATGGATGCGCTTCCTTACGCGTTACGTCGAATCATCAATCGAATCATCAGTAGATTATAGGGAAGTGGGGATGTATTGGGCCACAGAGAACACGGAGAACACTGAGTTTTGAGATCCAGATCTGTGCCATCTGCGCAATCTGTGGATTATATATACCTGTTCAGTTTTGCCGGTCGGCCCAGCCCAGCGCCAGCGTGGCGGGCGTGGCGCGGCGCGCACCATAGTCGCGCAGAATTTCCACCAGCGCGGGCGGGCTGCCGGCGCGCGCGGCCATTGCGGCACTGCGCTCGTCGTGCGCCGCATGGAGCGCAAACCAGCGCAGCGGGCCGCGGCCATTGCGAGCAGCGCGGCGGTACAATCCCGGCGCGAGCCGCTGCATCACCACAAACAGGCCATAGTAGAACAAGGGCAGCGGCCGGCCATCATCATCAACTTTGCCGCAATCGTGCAGCAGGGCCGCGCGCAGCAGCAGGGGATCGGCGTGGCCGGCTGCGCGCAATGTCAGGCACACATCCAGGCAGTGGCGCTGGTCGTAGCGCGGCATCTGCATGAACAGCGCCAGCTCAGCTGGAGCAAGGGTTTGCGCCAACAGCGCGCGATCGGCAGCGCTCAGGCGCGCCGCGAGCGCCGCAGCAAACTGCCGCAAACGGTAAAAGACAGAACGGAGCAACGATGATCATCCTAGCAGCTCGTCGATCTGGCGCGCCAGGTCGAAATCTCGGTCGCTCAGGCCGCCCGCGTCGTGCGTAGTCAGCGCAAGCGTGACCTTGTTGTAGCGAATATCGATATCGGGATGATGGCGGGCCGCCTCGGCCAGAAACGCCACCTGCGTGACGAAGCCAATTGCGCCGGGAAACGACGCCAGCTTGAACTGCTTCTGGATGCCGTCGCCCGCGCGCTCCCAGTCCAGCAGTTCATCCATTCGTGCACCAATCGCAGCCTCATCGAGTTTCACAGCCATTGCGGGCCTCCTTTCGATTGCGATTTGCCTGCACAGTATAGCAAGCTCGCGGGCAAAAAGAAACCGGGATCTACGCGAAGGTAGACCCCGGTATCGTGCTGTTCACTTGGCTAGTCGAGGTAGCCGCGCAGCTTTTTGCCCAGGTGTGGGT
>LJCR01002150.1 GCA_001399705.1 Kouleothrix aurantiaca | reverse complement strand
GTTCGGGGGCGGCAAAGCCGCCCCCGAACCCCCACATTGTGTTAGTATTCTCGCGGATCTGGTATGAAAGAGGACGAAAGACGAAAGGCGAAGGACGAAATTCACCACGGAGGCACAGAGGCACGGAGGTTTGAGGTATGAGCGAGGACGAAAGACGAAAGGCGAAGGGCGAAACTCACCACGGAGGCACAGAGGCACGCAGGTTTGGAGGTATGAAAGAGGACGAAGGATGGAAAATCACCACTGATACATGAAAATAGAACGCGAACGGTTCTTGGTTCTTGGTTCTAAGTTCGTGTTAGGCGAATGAGCACAACCCCCTTGGTCGTTCGTCCTTCGTCTCTCGTCGTGAGCGCTAGCGCGCTGGCGCGTTGTGGCGCGGCAGGGTGAATGTGAACGTCGCGCCCTGACCGGGCTGGCTGCTTGCTTCGATCTTGCCGCCATGGCGCTCGACAAGATGCTTGGCGATCGCCAGGCCCAGGCCGGTGCCACCGCTGCTGCGCGCGCGGTCGGCCTTGTAGAAGCGCTCGAAGATATGCGGCAGATCGCCCGGCGCAATGCCGCTGCCGGTGTCGCGCACGGCGATGCGGATTGTTTCTGCCTGCGCCTCGGCGCTAAGCGTAATCGCGCCGCCGCCCGGCGTAAAAGCAAGCGCATTTTGCAGCAAATTGAGCAGCACCTGCTCGACGCGTCCAGAGTCGGCGTTCGCCAGCGGCAGATCGGGCGGCAGCGCCACACGAATTGCGACGCCGCGCCGCTCGGCCTGCGTTGCCATGCGCCCGGCGACACGCTCCAGCAGCGCGGCCAGATCGGTTGGCGCAAAATTCATCTCAAGCTCGCCCGACTCGATCCGCGTCAGCTCAAGAAACTCATTCACCAGTCGATTCAGCCCGCCCACCTCGTCGTCCATGCGCCGCAGAAAATCCTCGGCGGCGTCGCGGTCGTCGAGCGCGCCGTCTTGCAGCGTTTCGATCATTGCTTGCAGCGAGGCCAGCGGCGTGCGCAGATCGTGCGAGATGTTGGCGAGAAATATGCGGCGGGCCTGCTCGGCGCGGCGCAGCTCGGTCAGGTCTTGCAGCAGCACCAGCGTTTGTTCGGCTTCGGGGCCTGGCACGCGCGTAACCACCGCGCGCAGGGAGCGCTGGCCGGCAGGGATCGCAAGCTCTTCGAGCACCGATGCGCGACCCTGCGTTGGGTTGCGGCGCAGCTCGTGCAC
>LJCR01000215.1 GCA_001399705.1 Kouleothrix aurantiaca | reverse complement strand
TCTTGACGGCGCTCCAGGCGCAGGGCGCTGGAATTCAGGCGCTGGATGTGCGCGTCACCGAGCTGGATGGATCGCGTGCCGATGCGATTGAGGCGTCGGTGTTCGCCCCGCTGGTGGAAGAGTTTCCGCAGGCGCAGGCGCGCTTCGACCCTGAGCGCGCGTCGGGCCGCACCTACTACGCGGGCCTGTGCTTCGCGATCTACGCCAGCGACGCAGCCGGGCAGAAGTATATGCTGGTCGATGGCGGCTTCACGAGCTGGACGCAGCAACTGCTGAACAACGCCAAGGAACGCCTGCTGATCAGCGGCATTGGCACCGAGCGCTTGTGCAGTGTCTTTGGCGCTGGCGAAAAGTAGTCGCTTACTTTTACCACGAAGACACGAAGGCACGAAGGGGTAAAAGGATGGTGGATGATGTTAGTCCACTGCCTTCTGCTTCCTGCCTACTGGAAGAGTGCAGCGCCTGCGCCGGGCCGTGGTACAATCCCCGCGTACACGGGCCACGGCGCCCTCGAACAACTGGCGAGGTGTTTTGTTGGAACGAACCTACCCGCTGCCGCGCGCTGAGCGGCGCGTTGCTGGCCTGGGCGCAGTGCTCGCGCCGCTGGCCGTGATACTTGTGGCGCTCATTCCGCGCCTGCTCGACCTGGGGCTGTTTGCCACCATGGACGAGGTGAACTTCTGGTTCATGCGCTCCGAGCTGTTTCTGAGCGCGATGCGTGCTGGCAATTTCGCCGCCACCGCGATCACCGACCACCCCGGCGTGCCAACCATGTGGCTGGGCGCGGCCAGCCTGATATTACGCGAAAACCTGGGCCTGTTTGGCGTGCACGCGCTCAGCCCGCAGATGTTTGTCGCCCTGTATGAACTGCCAATTACCACGGTGAACGCGCTGGCGGTGGGCGTGGGCTACCTGCTGATGCGCGACATGCTGCCCGGCCCGGTGGCGCTGCTGGGCGCGATCTTGTGGGCGCTCGATCCCTTTGTGATCGCGTTTGGGCGTGTGCTCCACGTTGATGCGCTGTCGGGCACGTTTATGATGCTGAGCGTGCTGGCCGCCTGCCGCTACTGGTTCCTGACGCAGCGGCGGCGCACGCTCGCGCTGTCGGCGGTGTTTGCGGCGCTGGCAATCACCACCAAGTCGCCCGGCCTGATCCTGCTGCCACTCATCGGTTCGATTGGCGTGTTTGCGACGTGGTATGGCCCGCAGCCGCGCCGCTTCACCCGCCTGCTGATGGACGCACTGCTGTGGGCCGGGGTTGCGGTGCTGAGCGCGCTGCTGATCTGGCCGGCGCTCTGGGCGGCCCCGCGCGAGGCGTTCTACCAGATCTGGCTGGGCTACCACGCCGAAGGAACGCAGCCGCACCAGCTTGGCAACTTCTACCTGGGCCGCCCCGAGCCGGCGCCGGGCTTCACGTTTTACCCGCTGGCGCTGGCGCTGCGCCTCACGCCAATCAGCTTTATTGGCCTGCTGGCGCTGCCGTGGGCATGGCGGCGCCTGCCCCTCACCGCCGATGCGCGCCATGCGCTGGCCGGGCTGGCCTGGTTTGCCATCACGTTCACGCTGGCGATGGGCTTGTTCGCCAAGAAGTTCAACCGCTATCTGGTGCCAGCCTTCCCGGCTGTGGATGTGTTGGCCGCCGTTGGGCTGGTGTGGCTGTGCGCGGCTGTGCTGGGCTGGTTTGTGCGCCCGCGCGAACGTGGCGAGCGCTGGTATCCGTTGGCGCTGGGCGTAGTGGCGCTCGGCGCGGCGCTGAATGTCGCAAGCTGGCAGCCCTACCAGATGGTCGCCTACAACCAGTTGCTCGGCGGCGCGCAGGTGGGCGCGTGGGCCTTCAAAACCGGCTGGGGCGAAGGGATGAATCTGGTGGCCGACTGGCTGAACAAGCAGCCGAACATCACCGGCGTGCTCACCGTCACAACGCTGAAGATCGGCCTGCAGACCTACCTCGTTCCCGGCGCGCAGTCGCTGACGCCACCCGAAGGCCCGCTGCCGGCGCAGAGCGGCTATGTGGTGGTGTATGTGAACGACGCGCAGGGCGTGCTGTTCCGACCATTCACCGACTTCTACGGCAAGGCCGAGCCGCTGGAGGTGATTCGCCTGCACGGCGTACCATATGCGTGGATCTACGAGGCCCCGCCGACCGTAGGGCGGCAGGAAGACGTGGCTTTTGGCGACGCCGCGCGCCTGTATGGCGTGACATCGCCGCAGCAGCCTGTGGTTGGGCTGCCGCTGCTGTGGCGGCTGGCCTGGCAGCGCAGCGCGAATATCCCGGCTGGCACCATGCTGTTCGCGCACCTGATCGGGCCGGACGGCGCGG
Source organism: Kouleothrix aurantiaca (assembly GCA_001399705.1). Taxonomy (GTDB): domain Bacteria; phylum Chloroflexota; class Chloroflexia; order Chloroflexales; family Roseiflexaceae; genus Kouleothrix; species Kouleothrix aurantiaca. The sequence goes on along the minus strand of LJCR01000215.1, from coordinate 2,854 downwards.
TGTGGGGCCAGTTCGACCGCGCGCCCGCGCCGCCAACGAGCCAGTGGCAGCCGGGAGCGCTGCAGCCTGGCCTGTACGGCCCAACCTTGCGCCTCGACGCGCCGCCCGGGCGCTACCGCGTGCTGCTTGGCTGGTACAGCTACCCCTCGCTTGAGCGTTTGGCATTGCAAAGCGGCGGCGACGCCTTCGAGCTTGGCACGGTCGAGGTCGCGCCGCTGGCTGATCTTCCCGCACAAGCCCGTCCACAATAGCGCACCCTTCGATACACGCTTCGCGCTACTCAGGATGCGTGAAGTTCTAACGCTCTCTCATAAAAATATACGCCCTACGAACTACGTTTTTGCCTTTGTAGTGCGTAATTCACAGTAGCTCACAGCTCATACCTTTTCACCCGGATTTGGTGTTTATTCCCGCCTTCCTCTCCTTTCGGCGGGGAAACACCTCGCCATGCGGCATCGCCCCTCTCATTCCGACAGTGCCAAAACTCCCCTTCCGGTGATTTTCATCACGAGCGCGGGGGCGTATACTCTGCGCATCACCCACCCAGCACACCAATACAGCAGCCTTGCAGCGCAGCTGATGCGCGCTTAAGCAAAGGGGGAATGCATGGCAGGCAAAAGCAATGGCGTCGCCAAGAAGAACCGCTGGTCGGCGGGCGTCACGCCCTACGCCGAGATGGGCTATTACAAACCCGATTACGAGCCGAAAGACACCGACATCCTGTGCGCGTTCCGCATTGTGCCGCAGGAAGGCGTCGAGCCGATTGAGGCGGCGGCAGCCGTGGCCGGCGAGTCGTCGACCGCGACATGGACGGTGGTGTGGACCGACCGCCTGACCGCGCACGAGCACTACCAGGCCAAGTGCTACCGCGTCGACCCGGTACCGGGAACCGACCAGCACATCGCCTACATCGCCTACGATCTCGACCTGTTCGAAGAAAATTCGATCGCCAACCTGACCTCGTCGATCATCGGCAATGTGTTTGGCTTCAAGGCGCTGAAAAGCCTGCGCCTGGAAGACATGCGCATCCCGCCGCACTACACCAAAACCTTCCAGGGCCCGGCGCACGGCATTGTGATGGAGCGCGAATACCTCAACAAATACGGCCGCCCGCTGCTCGGCGCAACCACCAAGCCCAAGCTCGGCCTGAGCGCGCGCAACTACGGACGCGTGGTCTACGAGGCGCTGCGCGGCGGCCTGGATTTCGTGAAAGACGACGAGAACATCAACTCGCAGCCATTTATGCGCTGGCGCGACCGCTTTCTGTTCTGCATGGAAGCCGTGAACAAGGCCAGCGCGGCCACCGGCGAGGTGAAGGGCCACTACCTGAACGTCACCGCTGGCACCATGGAAGAAATGTATGAGCGCGCCGAATTCGCCAAGCAGCTCGGCAGCGTGATCGTCATGATCGACCTGACGATTGGCTACACCGCCATTCAAAGCATGGCCAGGTGGGCGCGCAAGAACGGCGTGATCCTGCACCTGCACCGCGCCGGGCACAGCACCTACACGCGCCAGAAAACGCACGGCGTGAACTTCCGCGTGATCTGCAAGTGGATGCGCATGGCCGGCGTCGACCACATTCACGCGGGCACGGTGGTGGGCAAGCTCGAAGGCGACCCGAACGCGGTGCAGGGCTACTACAACACCTTGCGCGAAAACACCGTCGCGCCCAACCCGCTGCAAGGGCTGTACTTCGAGCAGAACTGGGCCTCGATGCCAGGCGTGATGCCGGTGGCCTCGGGCGGCATCCACGCCGGCCAGATGCACCAGCTGCTGCACTACCTGGGCGAAGATTGCATCCTGCAATTCGGCGGCGGCACGATCGGCCACCCCGACGGCATCGCCGAGGGCGCGACCGCCAACCGCGTGGCGGTGGAGGCGATGATCCAGGCGCGCAACGAGGGCCGCGACTACCTGAACGAAGGGCCCGATATCCTGGCCCGCGCCGCGCGCTGGTCGCCCTCGCTGCGCAAAGCGCTGGAAGTGTGGAAAGACGTGACCTTCGACTTCGAATCGACCGACACGCCCGACGTGATGGTGACGCCGACGTATTAAGTAAAGTATTCAGGAGACAGTACTCAGAAGTCAGAATGAGTATCTTCTTCTGACTCCTGACTCCTGACTCCTGACTCCTGGAGAAAACTATGCGAATCACACAGGGAACCTTTTCCTACCTGCCCGATTTCGACGACGACCAGATTCGCGCGCAGGTGCAATACTGCCTCGACAACGACTGGCCAGTTTCGATCGAGTATACCGACGACGCGCACCCGCGCAATGTCTACTGGGACATGTGGGGCATGCCCATGTTCGACATCAAAGACGCGGCGGGCATTATGATGGAGCTGAACAAGTGCCGCGAAGTGTTTCCGCAGCACTACATTCGCATCAACGGCTACGACCGGCGCTACGGGCGGCAGACCACCGCGCTGAGCTTTATCGCCAACCGCCCGTCCAACGAGCCCGGCTTCCGCGTCGAGCGCCAGGAGTCTGGCGACCGGCAGATCCGCTACTCGGTGCACTCCTACGCCACCGACCGGCCGGCGGGCAAGCGCTACGAGGAATGACAAGATGGCTGGATGACAAGGTGACACGATCAGGAAGAAATCCCGCCATTCATCGTGTCATCGTGTCATCGTGTCAAAGATGCGAAGGGTTTTATGGACACAGCCACTGAAATTCATCCCCAGATTGATCTCGACGCCGCCTACCGCGATTCAAACATTCAGCAGGTGCTCGACACGCTCGACCGCGAGCTGGTGGGGCTGGGGCCGGTGAAGCGCCGCATTCGCGAGATCGCGTCGCTGCTGCTGGTGGCGCGGCTGCGCGAGCAGGCCGAGCTGGCGACTGG
>LJCR01002146.1 GCA_001399705.1 Kouleothrix aurantiaca | reverse complement strand
ACTGCATAGAGCATGCTTTCTCAGCATTTTACTTTCGTAAGTAACCTGCGTATAATTAGGGGCATCAATTCTGCATGGATTGCGGCATCCAAGGCGATGCCGAATTTACGGAGGAACCCTAGCATGTCGGACTCAACAATTACGATGTATGGCACAACCTGGTGTGGCGACTGCCGGCGCGCCAAGCGCGTGTTCGAGCAGCACGAGGTCGCGATTACGTATGTGAATATCGAAGAGAACGAGGCCGCGCGGCACTATGTCGAGCAGGTGAATAACGGCAACCAGAGCGTGCCGACGATCGTCTTCCCCGATGGCTCGATCCTGGTCGAGCCCTCGACCTCGGCACTGACGCAGAAGCTGGCGACCCTGAAGTAGCCCGTTTCTCTCACGCCCTATACTGGAAAAGCGAAGCTCCTGTGCTTGAGTGTGATACCCAAGTGCAGGAGCTTTCTTGTTGGCACAGCAGCGAAACGTAGAAAATGAGCCACAGAGTACACAGAGGGCACGGAGTTTGATTACCTTGCTCCGTGTTCTCTGTGCACTCTGTGGCTTCTTGGTTCTTGTATCGCCTTTACGCGTTAATGCCCACCGTCAGCTCGATCGTGTAGCCATTGGTGGTATCGCCCGTCACGGTCGCCAGCTGCTTGTCGACGCCATCGCTAAAGATGTTATCGGTGGCGAGGCTGAGCTGCGACAGGTTGCGCACGCTTTGCGCGTAGCCATCGGTGGCGTAGACGGTTTCGCACACATCCTGCGGCAGCGCAAGCTGCGAGGTGTGGACGGCGTTCGCCGAGGCGGTGGCTTTTTCCAGCGACGGGTAGATTTCGAAGTGGACATGCGGCCAGCGCCCCGCATAGCAGGCCGGGAAGATCGAGGTGAATGTGATCTTGCCGTTGCTGTCGGTGGCCTGCACGCCGCGCAGGTAATCTTCGCTGGTGACGCCATTGCTGTAGAGCGAATAGTTGCCGTCGCGGTCGCAGTGCCACAGGTAGACGGCGTAGTTCGCCAGCGGCGCGCAGTTGTTGCCGGAATCAACCAGGTTCAGCACAATCGTGGCGGGGAAGCCGTCGTCGCGGTACGCCTTCATCAGCAGGTCTTCGCAGGCGATTTTCGCGCGCGAGTACGCCCAGAACGGGTTGCGCAGCGGCGTCGATTCGACCGCGGGCCAGCTTGCTGGCGGTGTCTGGTACGCCGACGCCGAGCTGATGAAGATATAC
>LJCR01002149.1 GCA_001399705.1 Kouleothrix aurantiaca | reverse complement strand
GGTTTTATGATCTCTCGGCCGGGCCCGAGGCGTGGACGAATAACTACATCGTCGACGTGACTGACCTTGATGGCAACGGCGTGGAAGATTACCGCATGCCGCCGATCTGGGAATATACCAAGAACGGCTACCGCGACCCCGGCAAGCTGAACAGCGATCTTGGCAAAATAACGCGCTATGTCGCGATCAACCTGCTCTTCACCACCTCGCCGCTCTACGATCCGCTGTATACAGCGCCGGGTGTGGGTGGCAAGAAGATCGTGAATGTCACCATGTTCGAGGACGACCCGGCCAGCAAAGGCACCGACTGGTTCAGCCGCGGCTATACGCTCAGTAAGCTGCGCGACTTCCAGCCCTACTACGGCTGGGACGTGCGCCTGAAAGATCGCAAGCTGGACGATGGCCCGAAGCGCGCCTTCCGCATCTGGGCCGATCTGCTGGCAGAGGACGATTGCTGGAACCAGTATGGCACGACCTTTGCCGAGCTTTTCTGCTATTTCAGTGCGAATAATGGCAAGTACGTGCCAAAATTCGGGCCGAACGACTATGTCGGCGCGATCTACGGCTTTAATACCACCGACGAAAACATGGGCGATGAAGTGGGCCTGCTGGGCTACGCCGACGACAACTGGACCGATGGCACCCAGTCGCTGACGTTCATGTTCGATACGCCGGATGATCGCGCGGGCGGCTTTGGCTTTACCACCACTGCCATCCACGAATTCGGCCACCATATCGGCATGTCGCACCCGCACGATGGCTACGACTCGGAGAGCGGCGTCGATTACAATCCTGCGGATGCGTATGCGTACGCCTGGTCGGGCGACGAGAGCAATTCGGTGATGCAGTACATCGCGGTGAGCAATGGCTTCGGCCAGTTCGACCGCGACAACATGTACCGCATAGAAACTGCCGGCTACCTGAACTGGTCGAATGCGCTGCTGGGCGATATTCAGGCCAGCGGCAAAGCCGGCCAGGTCTCAGGCCTACTGAACTCGGCCGATGACGATGCCGCCAAGGCGCTCGACGCCTTTAAGGCGTGGGACTACCTGAACGCCGTGCGCCACGCGCGCCGCACCTATGAGTCGATCAGCCGCGCCGCCGACAAGCTAGGCATTGCCACGCCGTCGAAGGATGCCGCGCTGCGCGCCCTGCCGTCCAGGGTTCCGCCGCACATTGGCGACCCGATCCGCTTCCCGAACGATTAGGATCTGAGG
>LJCR01002148.1 GCA_001399705.1 Kouleothrix aurantiaca | reverse complement strand
TTCCGAGCGTGTGCGCGCCGCGCCCGACCACGCCTTTGTCACAGGCGCGCTAAGCGCGGAACAGATCGCGTGGTTATCTAGCCGCCCGCCAACGCTCGCGCTGGGCGAGGTGTTCTGCTGCCACGGCACGCCCGACTCCGACGAAACCTACCTGCTGGAACGCGTGACAGCGCACGGCGTTTCGCTGGAAACGGGCGACGTGATCGCCGGGCGGCTGGCTGGCGTGGCCGAGCCAGTGGTGCTGTGCGCGCACAGCCACGTGCCGCGGATTGTGTGGCTGCCCGAAGGCAGGCTGGTCGTGAACCCCGGCAGCGTCGGCATGCCCGCCTACGACGAGGACACGCCTTTCCCGCATGTGATGGAGGCTGGCAGCCCACACGCGCGCTACGCCATTCTGACGCGCACGGCGGCTGGCTGGCAGCCTGAACTCGTCGCCATGCCATACGACTGGAACGCGGCGGCAGACGTCGCGCGCCGCAACGGCCGCGCCGACCGCGCGCGCTGGATCGCGACTGGCCGCGCCGTAATTGGTGATAGTATTCCGCTAAAGGACGCCTGATGACGACATCGTCTGTTCAACCCTTGCATGTACTGGCCATCCCCGGCGACGGGATTGGCCGCGAGGTGGTGCCGGCCGCGCTCGATGTGCTGCGCGCCACCGGCGTGCCACTCCACATCAGCGAGGCCGAAGCCGGTTGGGATTGTTTCCAGCGCACCGGCGCGGCCCTACCTGACGCGACGCTGGAAGCCGCGCGCGCCGCCGATGCCGTGCTGTTTGGCGCGGTTGGTTCGCCCAGCTTCCCGGTGCCGGGCTACCGCAGCCCAATTGTCGCCCTGCGGCGCGCGCTGGATCTGTACGCGAATATTCGGCCCGTGAGCGGGGGAGGGGAGATAGGGAATGGGGAAGGGAAAAATCTTTCTACTCCCCATCCTCCATCTCCCATCTCCCTGGTCGTCGTTCGCGAGAACACCGAGGGCATGTATGCCGGGCGCGAGCGCGTGGAAGACAGCGGCGACACCGCCATTGCCGAGCGCGTGATTACGCGGCGGGCCAGCACGCGGATTGTGCGCGCGGCGTTTGAGCTAGCGCGAAAACGGGGGATGGGAGTTGGGGCCGATCAAGCGAAAATCCATCCCCCATCCCCTAACTCCCGCCCCCTTGTCACTATCGTCCACAAAGCCAATGTGCTGCGCGAAACGTGCGGACTGTTCCGCAG
>LJCR01002147.1 GCA_001399705.1 Kouleothrix aurantiaca | reverse complement strand
CCCGGCCATGCGCTTTGCCGGGCCGGTGCGGCGCGAAATCGGCATCCGCACCGTGTTCAACATCCTCGGCCCGCTCTCGAACCCGGCGCGCGCGCGCCACCAGGTGCTGGGCGTGGCGAATGCCGACCTGGCCGAGAAGCTGGCGCGGGCCTTGCAGCGCCTCGATACCGTGCACGCGCTGGTGGTACACCGCCACGGCGGGCTGGATGAGCTGGCGCTCAGCGGGCCTAACCTGGGTGTACGAGGTGCGCGCCGGCCAGGAGATGCAGCGCTACGAGCTGGCACCCACGGATCTGGGTCTGAGCGCCGCGCCCAAAGATGCCGTGCTCGGCAGTGATGTGGCGGCCAACGTCGCGATTGTGAACGATATTCTGGCGGGCAAGGAAACCGGGCCAAAGCGCGATATTGTGCTGCTGAACGCTGCCGCCGCGCTGGTGGCCGCCAACCTGGCCGGCAGCTTGCCCGAAGGGCTGGAGCAGGCGCGCGCGAGCATCACCAGTGGCGCGGCGCGCGAGCGGCTCGGGCGCATGGTTGCGGCGAGCAAGGGTTAAAACAAACTCAGTCGAGTTCATTTCTGGTTACGACAACCGACGACCGACCACTGACGGCGAGTGGTGGTCGGTCGTCCGTGGTCCGTGGTCATTTAGCAACCAGCAACGGATTTCCGAAAAGTTGTACAGGGCTGCTTGAGACGCTATCAGCGTAATCTGTGGACTCTATCAAACACGTCAGGGAGGCGCGCACGCGCCTCCTTTGCTATTCTCACCGACCTCTCATAGAAACCGATGCCTGTAATTGGCTAGTGTTTCGAGCTTCTGCGAACGGCGCCTCGCATAAGTGCTGCGCATTTGGAAAGCTCAAGCTTGTAAAACGCACCAGCGCTCTTTTCATAAACGATTTACACTCCCCGCTAGACCCGCATGCCGCCTTCGGCACAGCCCGTGCAATAGCGTGCGCAGAAGGGTTGATAACAGGGGAGAAGGTATGCAGGCCGAACGACGCGTTGCACCGCAGCTGCAAGCGCCGCACCTGCCGTATATGCCTGGGCTTGATGGGTTGCGGGCGTTGGCGGTGATCGCTGTGCTTCTGTACCACGCTGACTTGGGTGTCAGCGGCGGCTACCTGGGCGTTGAGACGTTTTTTGTGCTGAGTGGCTTTTTGATCACTGCGCTGCTGCGCGCCGAATGGGAGCAGCAGCGCAGTGATCAAAAAGCCAC
>LJCR01002144.1 GCA_001399705.1 Kouleothrix aurantiaca | reverse complement strand
GAGCCGCGACGACTCAAGCGCCTGGTCGCGCGCTGCCGCGAGCTCGGCCTCGAAGCGCTTGCGCTCGGTGATATCGCGCAGAATGACCGTCAGGGTCTGGTCGTCGCCGCTGCCCACCTGCGAGATTGAAGCTTCCAGCGGGAACAGCTCGCCGCTGGTGCGCACGCCATTGACGGTGCGCACGCCACTCATGCGGTGCATACCGGGCTGCCCCGCGCTAAAACTATCAATCAGGCGGCGATGCATGTCGCGCGCATCTTCGGGGATGAAGCGGTCGAGCGGATGGCCAAGCGCCTCGGCAGCGCTGCAGTGGAAGATTCGCTCGGCGCCGCCATTCCAGATCGCGACATTCCGCTGCCCATCCAGAGCAATAATCGCATCGTGCGCCGATTCGATGATATTCGACAGGCGGCTTTGGCTGATGCGCAACGCTTCTTCGGTACGGATGCGGTCGAGCGCACCGCCGCAGTGATCGGCCAGCGCCTGGAGCGCCTCCAGATCGTCGTTGGTATACGCCTGCGGTGTGTAGCTCTGAATCGAAAGGATGCCCACCGGCGTCTCGCCATCGTGGATTGGCACAAACATCAGCGACATGGATAGGCGCTCGGTATCGCCGAAAGGCACAAATTCCGCGACACTGGCATCCTCTTCGTTGCGCAGAACCAGCTGCGCCCCACCGGCCAGAACAGCCCGATCGGTCGCTGTGGGCCGCCGCACCGTCACCAGTGGCAGCTCGGTGCGCACCCCGTCGATGATATCGTAAAACAGAATCCTGCGCATGGTCGCGGCATCGTACAGGCTCAGCGCAAATGCATCCCAGCCCAGCATTTCGTCGGCGACTTTGGCAATCAGCTCGGATGCTTCCCTGGCGCTGGCGGCGGTGCTGAGCTGGCGGCCAAGCGACGCAAACATCTGGCTGCGCTGCTCGGCGCGCTTGCGCTCGGTTATGTCGAGCGCAAAGCCCTGCACAAAGGCTGGCTCGCCCTGAATGTTGTGGACGACCTTCATGCTGTCGTGCACCCAGACCACCCGGCCATTGCGCGCCAGCATGCGGTACTCGCTGCGAGCCTCCCCACCCTGCGCTTGAATCTGGCCTTTTTCAGCCAGCACGCGCTTGCGATCATCGGGATGCAGGTGCTGGAACCAGAGCGAAGGATCGTTGAGCCATTCTTGCTGCCGAAACCCGAGCACGTTTTCGATCTGCGGGCTCACATAGGT
>LJCR01002145.1 GCA_001399705.1 Kouleothrix aurantiaca | reverse complement strand
GCGATACCACCGACGGGTTGCGCAGCTCGGCCGAAACGATCCAGAAGGTGCTGGCTGGCATCGGCGGCATCACCGCAACGCGCATCAGCATGCCGGTGCAGCAGCCGACACTGCAGATCGAGGTCGACCTGGCCAAGGCGCAAAAGTACGGCATCAAGCCGGGCGATGTCCGGCGCGCCGCCGCCACGCTGCTGTCGGGCCTGTCGGTTGGCAATCTGTTCGAGGAGCAGAAAGTCTTCGACGTGGTGGTGTGGGGCACGCCGAACACGCGTGGCAGCCTGAGCAGCGTGCGCGATCTGCTGATCGACACGCCCGACGGCGGCCAGGTGCGCCTGGGCGACGTTGCTGATGTGCGGATCACGCCGGCGGTGAGCATTATTCGCCACGACTCGGTCCGGCGCTATGTCGATGTGGCGGCCGATGTGAACGGCCGCAGCCTGAGCGCGGTCGCAGCCGATATCAGCGCCCAGATCGGGCAAACCGCGCTGCCGCTTGAATATCACGCCGAGGTGCTGGGCGATTACGTCGGGCAGCAGGCCGCACAGCAGCGCCTGATCATGCTCGCGATTGCCGCGCTGATTGCGATCTTCTTCCTGCTGCAGGCGGCATACGGCAGCTGGCGCCTGGCGCTGCTGTCGTTCCTGACGCTGCCTGCGACGCTGGCGGGTGGCGTGCTGGCCGCGAGCATTGGCGGCACGGTCGTGTTTGGCACACTGGCTGGCTTGCTGGCGGTGCTTGGCATCGCGGTGCGCGGCCAGATCATGCAGATCAGGAACTACCATCAGCTGCTGCGCGAAGGCGAGGCCTTTGGGGCCGGGCTGGTGGTGCGTGGCGCGCTGGAACGGCTCGGCCCGGCGCTGCTCACCGCAATCGCCACGGCGCTGGTTTTCGTGCCCGCGCTGGTGATGGGTGATGCGCCCGGCCTCGAAGCGATCATTCCCATGGCGATCGTTGTGCTGGGCGGGCTGGTGACAACCATGCTGGTGAATTTGTTTGTCGTGCCGCCGCTGTACCTCGCGCTGCGCGTCAGCACGGTCGATGAGCTCGACCTTGCTGTGGCCGAGCCAGGGCTGCTGGCCATGCCTGAGCAAGGGGCAATCGGCGCCGACTAGGGCACTGCAAGCGCAGGGGGCGGCGGGCGGGGCGCGATTGCAACGCCGAATTTCCCGCTCACTGCCCCTAATGACGAACGACGCGAATGGCACATCCTGACATGAT
>LJCR01002142.1 GCA_001399705.1 Kouleothrix aurantiaca | reverse complement strand
GGCGTGGGCTGCACAGTGACCTGGAGCGTCCATTCGCCGCTACGCTGGCACTGGATGCTGAAGGAGCACTGCGGGTTTTCGCCCGGCTCGGACGAGCTGATAACAATCGGCACGCCGGGTCTGCCGCGCCGCGCGCCCATCACATAGGTATTGTCGAGCGAGCCCAACAAATATGCGCGATCAAAGCGTTCCAGAAGCTGTGAGCGAGCCCGGCGCGGCGGATCGCTGGATGGAATACGCGTGGAGCTGAGGAGCAGGCGCGTCATTCGGTACGTTTCGGCGCAGGATGGGCAGGTCCACAGGTGCCACCACAGCCTGGGGAAGGCGGTGCGCGCGGCCAAAGTCCCTTCAGCGCGCTCCATGTCGATCAGGGCCGCGATATCCTGCTCGCAATCGTCGCAGCGGATCGGGCCGGGCGGCACCGCCATGCCAACGGCATCGGCCATATACAATGCAAAAATGCCACGGCAGGCATTGCAGCTTGTCAGATGCGTGTAGAGATCGGAGGTGGGGGCAACTGGCTGGCACTCGACAAAGACCGCCCGCAAATATTCCCGCGCTGATGCGCATTGTTTACTGTTCATCACAGCCCTTCAGTGCTAATAGAGATGGTGTGCGAGCGCCTACACACCGCATTTCGCCGCCAAGCTCTCGCCCCGTTGCGCGCCCGCTGCGTCTTGTGCATATTAAACGTAGAACAGCCTGTTTTTAGGAGCCTTTTTCCAGCGATTTTTCGCCAGCCGCCAGAGCCACCAGTTCGCGCTCGGCGGCCGCGAGGTCGTGGCGCATACCCATGCGCCGGAAGAGATCGATTGCCTGCCCCAGCGCCGCACTGGCCGCCGCACGCTCGCCCTTCGCATCATATAACCGCGCCGACAGGCAATTCAGTTCGCTCAGGCGCCGCCGGTCGCGCAATTGCTCCGCGCCTTCGCGGCACTCGTCAAGCGCTGCCGCTGCGCCAGCCAGGTCGCCCTGCTCAAGTGCGATCGACGCAATTTTCAGCGTGTTGCCCAGCACCGAGCGCATGTCGTTATGCCTACGCGCGTCGGCCAGCGAGTCGTGGAAAAGCGCGAGCGCACCCGGCAGATCGTCCTGTTCGTAGCGCGCAATCGCCAGCCAGCGCCGGTTGACGATAGATTTTTGCGCGGCCAGCGTGGCCGTGATCGGCAGCATTGCGCGCCAGATCTCCTCGGCGCGCGGCAGGTCGCCGAGGAGATC
>LJCR01002143.1 GCA_001399705.1 Kouleothrix aurantiaca | reverse complement strand
GCTCGATCTGCCGCTCTACCTCGACAACCCGCTGAAAGCCTGCGCGATTGCCGAGCTGTGGTTCGGCGCCGGGCGCGAGGTGGAAAATCTTGTCATGCTCAACCTCGGCACCGGCGTGGGCGCGGGCATTGTGGTAAATGGCGCGCTGTACCGCGGTTCGACTAACAGCGCGGGCGAGTGGGGCCACACCACGATTGCGCTGGATGGGCGGGCCTGCCGCTGCGGCGCGCATGGCTGCATGGAGGCGTATGTTGGCGCGCCGGGGATTGTGCAGCACCTGCGCGACGTCGCGCCCGACAGCCCGCTGCTCCATGGCGACGACCAGACCGCCACGATCGCGGCGATTGCCGACGCTGCCGGGCGCGGCGACCCGACTGCCGCCGAAGTCATTCGCGTCACGGCGCGCTATCTGGGCGCGGGCATTGCCAATATGATCAACCTGTTCAACCCGGATGTGGTGGTGCTGGGCGGCTGGGTTGGCATGCAGCTTGGCGCGTTTCTGCTGCCCGGGCTGCGCAGCAGCGTGGCGCGCACCGCGCTGAGCCAGCCGCTCGCCGCCGCGCGCATCGAAATGTGCCAATTGCAGCATACCACCAGCATTGGCGCGGCCACGTTTGCACTGGAAGGCTACCTGGCGACCGCAAACGCCAAACTTCGCGATTAATTCCCGCGACACACAGAAAAGGAACCCTCGCTATGGCCCACTCTGCGTTTCAGCAACCATCACAGCTCTGGTATGGCGGCGACTACAACCCCGAACAATGGCCCGAAGCGATCTGGCAGGAAGACGTGCGCCTGATGCAGGAAGCCGGCGTCAACCTGGTTTCGGTGGGCATTTTCTCGTGGGCGCTGCTTGAGCCCAAGCCCGGCGAATACGACTTTGGCTGGTTCGACCGGCTGATGGATTTGCTGCACGCCCACGGCATCCGCGCCTGCCTGGCCACCGCCACCGCTTCGCCGCCGCCCTGGCTGGCGCAGCGCTACCCGGAAAGCCTGCCCGTCACCGCCGATGGCGTGACGCTGTGGCCAGGCGGGCGGCAACAGTACTGCCCGCACAGCGATGCCTACCGCGAGCACAGCACTGCGCTGGTGCGGCGCATTGCCGAGCGCTACGGCCCGCATCCCGCGCTGGCGATGTGGCATATCAACACCGAATCCGGCTGCCACGTGGCAGAATGCTTTTCCGATCACTCGGCGGCGGCGTTCCGCACCTGGCTC
>LJCR01002141.1 GCA_001399705.1 Kouleothrix aurantiaca | reverse complement strand
GAAGTTGGGAAGTGGCAATTGCTTACGCAATGGTGTAGTATAGGTGCCGATTATTTGAAACACGCCAGCAGGCCGTGAAACCATAGCGCGCGCCCGTTCGTCTCAACACCAAAGGCCGCTAACCGGGCCCACCATGATGCGCGCCGCACGCGCCTTAACGCGGTGAAGAATGCTTGCGGAACAGTATCGAGTCCTGATAATCGACGACGATGCAAACCTGCGAACGCTGCTCAAGCTCTTGTTCGAGCACGAAGGATATGAAGTCCTGCTTGCGCCCGACGGCGAGGTTGGTGTCATGCTCGCCGAGGGTGGCCGCCCCGACGTTATTCTGCTCGACGTGGCAATGCCCCACCGCAGCGGCCTCGATGTCTACCTCGACCTGCAAAACAACCCGCTGACCTCGGGCATGCCGGTGCTGGTGTGTTCGGCCGCGCTCACCCGCGACGAGGAGCGCCGCTGGTACCATCTCCCTAACGTGCTCCAGGTCATCTCAAAGCCATTTGACATCAACGCCCTGATCGTGCAGATCAAGCAGATCTGCCAGCAGCGCGCGCTCGCCGCATAAAAATCGCCCATAGCGAATCGCACAAGGCCCACCGGCGCCATTGCCGGTGGGCCTTGTGTGCGTTTGTGCAGTCAATCACGCCGTTGTGGCTGGCCGCGCATTGGCCGCAAGCGATGGCGTGCGACGCGTGAAAGGAGATGCCGCTACTGTAGCGCCGCAAGATAAGCGCGAAATGAGCAAAACGTAAAGCATGGGTAAGAAAAGCTCTCAAGCAATCATTACGCGCAGCTCATCTGCTTTTTAGCTTTACGATCTAGCATACTAGCGATATGTGTATGTGTGGCGGTGTTTCATGCGCCAGTATGTCGCTATAACTATAGTCGTCGTTTTTCCTGCACTGCTTGCTGGATGCCTGCCAGCATCCAACACAACAGCGGCCAATACACCCATTTCACCACGCCCAACACCCACAGCAACCAGCCAGCCAACCGCTACCGCCACACCCACACCCACCGCGATACCTACGGCCACGCCAACGCCCGCGCCCACCAGCATGCCCGGCCCCACAGCCTGCGGCGAGCAGCATGGCGCGGTGGCGCGCATGCACGCCTTCAGCAGCGCCATGGGCCGCGACGAGCGCTGGCGCGTGTATACGCCGCCCTGCTATGCCCAGCAAACTGCCCGGCGCTACCCGGTGCTCTACCTGCTCCATGG
>LJCR01002139.1 GCA_001399705.1 Kouleothrix aurantiaca | reverse complement strand
AGCTACGACCTGCCCGCCGCGATCACCTGGGCCGACCAGATCGCGGCGGCGCTGCCGGGCGCGGAGCTTGGCGCGCTGGGGCAGGCGATTCGCACAACCAAGTATCGCTGGGAGCGCGGCTTTGCGAGCGCGCTGCTCGAGGGGCCGCTGGTGTGCGGCGTGGGCGCGTGCGGCGTGTGCGGGGTCGAGCTGCGCAAAGGCGTGCGCATGCTATGCAGCGACGGCCCGGTGTTCGACATGCGCGAGCTGCCGTGAGAAGACGGTGCGTGTTCCATAATGCCAATCTGCCGCTGCTGTTATTCACCGCAAAGGACGCAAAGGACGCGGAGATTTTGAGATACAAGCCGTAACCTGCGAACCTGCAACCTGCTAACCCGTAACCTTCAAACCTGCAACCTGCAACCTGCTAACCTGAAACATCCATGCTTTACCAAATCCTGAAACCGCTCTTGTTTCGCCTCGACGCCGAGCGCGCGCACACGCTCGTAAGCGGGCTGCTGCGCGCCGCCGGCGCAACGCCTCTGCCCGCCGTGCTTCGCGCGCTCGCCCCGCCCGACGACCCGATCCTGGCGACGCGTTGCGCCGGCCTCCAGTTCGCTAACCCGCTGGGCCTGGCCGCCGGCTTCGACAAGCGCGCCGCGCTGATTGGCCCAATGGCGGCGCTGGGCTTTGGGCATGTCGAGCTTGGCACCGTCACGCCGCGCCCGCAGCCGGGCAACGAGCGCCCACGCATGTTTCGCCTGCCGGAAGACGCCGCGCTGATCAATCGCCTGGGCTTCAACAGCCCCGGTATGGTTGTGGTTGCGCACACGATGCGTCAACAACAGCATTTGTACCGAAACGCCGCTTCCTCGGTCGTCGGTCGTCGGTCGTCGGTCGTCGTAGGCGTGAACATTGGCAAGAACCGCACGACGCCGCTGGAGCGCGCCACTGAAGACTACCTGGCCGCGTTTGTTGCGCTGGCGCCACTCGCCAGCTACGTGACGATCAACATCTCGTCGCCGAACACGCCGGGCCTGCGCAAGCTGCACGAGCGCGCCGCGCTGGAAGAACTGCTGGGCGCGCTGGCGACATGCAACGCCGGCCTGGCCCGGCCGCGCCCGCTGTTCCTGAAAGTGTCGCCCGACGAAACGCCCGAGCAGCTGGAAGAAGTAGTGCAGGCCGGCATTGCTGCTGGCATCGCCGGGTTTGTTGCCACGAATACGACCGTGAGTCGTAATG
>LJCR01000214.1 GCA_001399705.1 Kouleothrix aurantiaca | reverse complement strand
GGCCGCGAGTCGCGTGCCTGTATCTTCATCTCGGTCAATGGGCGCCCGATCCGACCGGACCGCCACCTCAGCGCGATCCTCAGCGAGGCATACCAGACGCTGCTGCCGCACGATCGCTACCCGATCATTGCGCTGCATATCGAGGCGCCGGCCTGGGCCGTTGATGTAGCCGGCCAGCCTGGAAAAACACGGGTCCGATTTCGCGACCCGGCGTTAGTGGGCCGCCAGGTCGGGATCGCGCTCCACGCCGCGCTGCTGGATGCCGCCGGGCCGCGCTGGCAGCGCCGTGGGCCATCAACTCCGGCGACCGGCGCCGCGGCGCGCCGTGACGCCTGGTCGTTCGAGCGCCCGGAGAGCGAGCAGGCGACGCCGGCGCCTGCCGATGATGAGCCACAAGCTCGGGCCGCTGGGGCCGGCGCGCTGAACCTCACGCTGCTGCGCCCGATCGGCCAGCTCCATCAGCGCTATATCATGGCCGAGTCATACACCGGCCTCGTGCTCATCGACCAGCAGGCAGCCGACGCACGAATCCGCTATGAGCAGATCCGCGCTCAGCTCCTTGCCGGCGGTGTCCCAGGCGTGGCCCTGGGCATGGCGCGCGACGTCGTAGTGCCGCCCGCGGCGCATGCGCTGCTGCTCGCGCACGCTGAGCCGCTGTCACACTGGGGTTTTAGCTTTGAGGACTGCGGTCAGAGCCTGCGCGTGCTCGCCACACCGCGCCTTCGTCTGGACCGGCTCGGCGCGACGCTGCTCGACGTAGCCGATCACCTGTCGCAGCGCGCTCTGCGCGCGCCCGAGGAGATCCAGGAGGCGCTCGTGACGACCCTGGCGGCCGCGAGCGCGATCGGCGAGGAGCCGCTCCGGCCCGAGCAAATGCGCGCCCTGCTCGATCAGCTTGCGCGCTGCAAGCAGCCCTGGACGTGCCCGCGCGGGCGCCCGGTCGTCCGAGTGGAAAGGATACAGCGTATCGAGGCGTTATTCGACCACCTGTAGCGTGTGCCGCACCATCGCGTCCGTCCGAGCCGCGCATACGGCGCTCACGCCGCTAACGGCGTGACCAGATCGCACTGGAGGCTCGGCCCGTGCGGCGTGTTGACTTCTTTCGCACGGTCGCCGTACCGCATAGCGCTCCCCGCGAGGCGCATCGGAAGGAGTCGCACGCCGCATCCCCCGCACCCGCCCCCCGTACGCGGTAAAAAGCGTACGGGGGGCTGCTTTTCTCCGCTGCCTGCGCACTGGCGCTTTCACACGTTCACACGATACCAATTTCACAGGATACCAATTCCGTTACTTGACAATAGTATCATAATATGATATGATCGAGTTAGTTTCAAGCGACAACGCACCACCCATCGCAGGAGTACATCGATGACACAACCAGCTACTACCTCAGCAGCCGCCAGCGGCGGCAATCTGGTCGCTTTTCTCGGCGGTGTCGCCGTTTCCGGCGGCGCGCTCTACAAGATCGAAGTTCGCCAGATCGGCGGCGCCTATGAGGCTCGCGCCTTCAGCGCGGCCGCGGGCGCGGCGTTCACCGACCAGGGCGTCGTCAAGAACGGCGCGCTGGTCGATGTGCTGCGCGCGGCGCACAAGAAGTTCGGCGACAAGCTCAAGCCGGCCCGCCCGCGGGTCTACACCAACCCGTCTCCCGGCACGACCAGCACCATGCAGACCGGCCAGTTAGGCCCCATGGCAGGCAGCGATCTGCCGATTCACCGCCTGGTCTGGCAGGTGGGCCGCAGCCTCGACACCCTGCCCATCGCGCTGCACTCGCAGGCAATGATCGTCCCTGGTGCGGCGCAGAGCGCTCAGCCGGTTGCTGCTCCAGCGCCAGTGGCTGCGACACCCGCGGCTGCGGCGGCTGCTCCGACGGCTGCCCCCGCGCCGGTTGCCGCCTCCACCCCAAATCCCACGGCGGCTCCCGCGCCGGTCGCGGCGCCCGCGGCAGTGGCGCCCGTCGCCGCGGTCCCTGCCGACGGCTTCCCGTTCCCATTGATGATCATCAACCCGAACGATATTCGGAGCGAGGCCGATCTGCGAGCCACCATCACCGACAACTCGTGGGTCTGGACCGAGAAGAAGGAAGGCCACCGCCTGCTCGCCGGTAAGACGCCGGACGGCCGAATCGTCGGCAAGACCAAGTCCTGGCGGAGTGTCGAGGTCCCGGCGGAGATCGCCGCAGTCTTCGCGCACCTGGCTCCCGGCACCTGGCTGGACGGCGAGCTGCTGGCCGAGGACGACCACGGCCGGGCCGGACTCTACGCGGGCGGTGCGGCGGTCCATCAGCGCTATTACGTCTTCGACGTGATTGCAACGCCGCTGCTGCCAAACACGCCGACACACTGGTACGACTCGCGGCTAAACGCGTTGCGCACGATCGTCAAGGGCCTGGGCCAGCAGGACGTGGTGCGGATCATTCCGACCGCGGTCGGCGCGGCGGCCAAGCAGCGGATGCTGCGCGAGGTGCGGGAGCGGAACGGCGAAGGCTTCGTGCTGCGGAAGAACGATTCACCCTATGTTAACGCGCGCCCGAACACCTGCCTCCGCTGGCGCGACCGCGCCCGCGAGGCCGACGTGGTCGCGATGATCTACGACCCCACGAGAGGCGCCTGGGGCTTCACTGATGGGATCGGCAAGCAGACCGGCATGGTTGCCGCGATCGAGGTCGGCGTGTTTAACGAGCGCGGCGAGTTTTGCTCGCTCGGCGAGCTTGGCAGCGGCTGGTCCGACGCCGATCGGCGCGACCTCCAGGCGCGTTGGGACGCAGCACGCGCCGATCTGGCCGCCCTCCATCAGGCCGCGGGCGCGGCGTGCGTCAGCCAGAGCGATATGGACGCCTTCCTGGCGCGGCACCGCTTCGTCGTCCGGGCGCACTGCATGGGGTTGTCCTGGGGCGGCAAGATGATCCGCGCCTCCGCGGTGCGCGGCGCGAACGGCTCGCCAATCCGTCCGGCGAACGACAAGCAGCCTGCTGACTGCACGTTCGAGAGCGAGGGGTTGGAGGTGGTCGAGGCCGCGCCGATGGACAAAGCCGCGTGACACGTCCACGGCCGAGGCGCGTGGACTTCTTGCTTCATCGTCCCGCGCCCGCCGTAGCGGGTCTTACCAGGACTCCACAAGCGTTTTGCGTCTCCGTCTGCCCGACGGCGACGTGGTGGGTGAACAGGCGTAATCCTTCAGTGTCGATGTTGCGTGCAGCGTTGAGATCACGGTCGTGAACGACACCGCAGGAACAAACCCAGGAGCGGTCGGCCAAGGCGAGATCAGCGTTGATCGCGCCACAGGCCGGACACAACCGACTCGACGGATAGAAGCGCCTGATCACCATGAGATAGGTACCGCGCCTCTCGGCCTTATAGGTAAGGAACTGTCGAAACGCACCCCAGGAGGCATCCAGCACGTTCGTCGACAGCTTGGTTCTCGCCAGCCCACGAACGGACAGGTCTTCAATCGACACGAGGTCAAAGTGGTTGACCAGATGGGAAGTGACCTTATGGAGAAAGTCGGCGCGTTGCTGTTTGACCTTCTGATGCAGGTAGGCGACCCGCTGCCGCGCCTTGGTGCGGTTGCGGCTGCCCTTTATCCTGCGAGACAGAACCCGCTGTGCGCACCGGAGCTTGCGCATCTGTGTTCGATAGTAACGCGGGTTGGCAACATGCCCCCCGTCGCTCAGGACGGCGAATGTCTTCAGGCCGAGATCCACGCCGACGTGCGTTGTGACGGGCCGCTCGGTGCGCTCGGCTGCGGCCTGCTCGACTACAAACGCCACGTACCAATGGCCGTCCGGCTCCTGCTTCAACGTCGCGCTCTTGGTGACGCCTTCCACCGGACGGTGGATGCGTGCGCGAATACGTCCGATCTTTGGCACCTGCACGAATGTGCCAGCGATCGTCACTCGCTGGGGGATACGGAAGCGCGGCCGGTCGAGCTTCTTCGATTTGAACTGCGGGTAGCCCGATCGCTTGGCGAAGAACGCCTGAAACGCTTTATCGAGGTCTTGCAACACCTGCTGGAGCGCCTGGCTATCCATCTCGCGCAACCATGCCGTCTCCGGCTGCTGCTTCAGGTCTTTCAACTCGGTATACAGCACCGAAAGGGGGAGTCCCTTCTTATTCGTGGCGTAGTATTCCTTCTTTCGCCGCAGTGCCCAGTTCCAAATGTATCGCCGCGCCCCCGAAAACCGACGCAGTTGCGTGGCTTGTTCGTCGGTCGGCTCCAACCGGTATCGGTGGGTTGTTTGGATGGTGCGCATACCCAGAGTATACCAGAAAATACGTTCGCAATCAAGCGTTTATGGTGTCCCAATGAGCTAAAGTCGCTAAACCCTCTCAAGCCCTTCTATCCCAGCGCTCAAGCTGCCGGGCTTTATGGGTTGATGTGTAAAGTGGCGAGCGGCGGATCTGGGACACGCGCCCAGATCCGCCGTTCGCGTGTGATGGTATGGCAGCAACTCGCGCCGTCTATAAGCGTAGCAACGTCGCCGTGGTCGAGGAGCCGGCCGTGGATGGTCTGGCCGTGCTTCGCGCCAGCTTCGAGGGCAACACGCTCTCTATCCTGGCCGGCGGCGGAGCAGAGAACTGGCGCGTTGTGCAGCGCTGGGGCGAGGGCGAGCAGGCTGGCGAAGAAACCCTCCTCACCGACGCCGATCGCCCGACGGCGCAGACCTACGCCGCGATGGTGCTGCACTGCGTAACGGGCTTCGAGCCGAGCGGGCGCTTTGTGTATGATCGGGCCGCCGTGCTGGCCCTGTTCCGGCCATGGTACGGGCGGCATGCCGAGCAGATCCGCAATCGTCGCGGCAAGCTGCTGCCGGAGGAAGCGCTGCATGGCTGAGTTCGTCTGGGGTGTCGCCATCTTCTTCCGTCTGATCGCCGGCTCCACGAACAGCCGCGCGGTGTAGGTCTGGTCGAGCAGCGGTGTAGTCACGCGCCTGCACCGCTTGCCACGGAACCGCGCGTGTTTATGTACAGGTATCGCGATGACAGTACCAAATGCCGCTCCTGTCCACACGTACGCGCTGGAGTGCCTGGTTTGCGGCACGACGCCCGACCAGGTGCCCAACCTCCATCACGGCTCGGATCTCAACAACCTCCAGGCCCACATGATGGACGAGCACGGCTTTACCTGGGACGACTGGCAGACCCCCGATCGGATCGCGAAAACCGAGACCCGCCGC
>LJCR01002140.1 GCA_001399705.1 Kouleothrix aurantiaca | reverse complement strand
CCTTCGCGCCCTTTGCGCTCTTTGCGGTTCATGCTTCGGGCTATCGGTGGGCGTGGTCACTCTGGCGGCTGCCACTCGCTCGCCAGCAGCGAAAACACTGCCGCGTCGGTAAATTCGCTATTGTGCGGCTCGTAGTAGCTCTGGCGGAAATAGCCTTCCTGCATAAAGCCCACCTTTTCCAGCACACGCCGCGAGCCAGTATTGTCGGGGTGGATCTGCGCCTCGGCGCTGTGCAGGCGCATGGTGCTGAAACCATAGGCAACGACGGCTCGCAGCACTTCGGTCATCACGCCCTGGCCCCACCACTCGGGCGCAAGCTCGTAGCCAATTTCGGCGCGATGGTGCTCGGGGATGAGCCGCCAGAACCCACACGAGCCAATAAACGCGCCACCCTCGCGCGGCACAATTGCCCAGCGGATGCCTTCGTGCGCGGCAAACGCCGCCTGGGTACGCTGCACGCGCCTGCTGGCCGCCGCCGGGTCGCTCATGGGCGGGCTGCCGAAATAGCGCGTCACCCGCTGGTCGCTCAGGATACGGAAGATCGCCGGCGCATCATCTTCCTGGAAGGCGCGCAGCCGGAAGCGCGCGGTTTCGAGCACCGGGAATACCGTAAACACATGGGAAAAATCAAGCACGTTGTGCCTCCCGTTATTGCACCATGCCCCGCGCCGCCACGGGCCAGGTCGTTTCCACCACGCCGCCGCGCACGCCCACAAGCTGGTTGAACAGGTTGACCACCGGGCAGCAGTGGTTGACGATCACCGTCAGGCGATCGCCAACCGTTGGGCGCTCTGCGCAGGCAGCAAAATCCACCGTGCCGTGTTCCTCGGAAAGGCCGGTGATGCGCGCCTCAGGGTATTCGAGGATCAGGCCGTAGCCATCCTGCCCCAGCAGATCCGACGAGAAGGTTTTGCTGCCGCCATCCACAATCCCGCGCTCGGCGGTTGGCCGGCTCACAACTGTGACGTGCACGCTGAACGCGCAGGTGTCGAGCGTGAGCGCGCCCGAGTTGATTGTGTAGCGGTCGCCAAAGATGTACATGCCGGCGCGATGCTCGGTGATGCCGGGGAAAGTGTGCGCCTGCCACATCTGCGGCGTGCCGCCGCCGCTCACGCGCTCGGTGGCGATGCCGCTGGACGCAAGCAGCGCCACGGTGGCCTGCGCGAACTCGGCGGCGCGCGCGCTGCTCGGGTAGGTCATCAGCCCGCCGTAGCGCAGCCG
>LJCR01002138.1 GCA_001399705.1 Kouleothrix aurantiaca | reverse complement strand
CATGTTCTGCGCGATGCCGCCAAAACCCGCGATCACCACCACCGGCCAGACGTGGCTGAGCGTGTCGACGAGCTTGGCCCACGACCAGGGCGCAAAGGCGTACTGCGGCGAATTGAAGTTCGTAAAATGCTGCGCGCCGACGGCAAACGCCAGCCAGTACAAAATAATCCGCGCCACAAAGAATCGTGGTATCGACGTTCCCAGAAAGGCGAGCACTGTCGATATGTTATCGCCAAAGCTGTATTGATGCGTTGCGGCATAAATGCCGGTGAAAATGCCCACCAGCGTCGAAATCAAATGTGCTGCCAGTGCCAGAACAAGCGTGCGCGGCAAGCGCTCGGCGATCATCTCGCCGACATCGCGCTTGTAGGCAAACGAATAGCCGAACTGGCCTTTGGTAATGATGTTGCCCATCCAGCGCCCGTACTGCACCATCACGGGTTGATCGAGCCCATACTGCTGGCGCACGGCGGCCACCTGGCGCTCGGCTTCCCGTTCGGAAACGCCGTTGTTCACAAGGTTGGTTTTAAGGCTGCTGGCGAAATCGCCCGGCGGCAGCTGAATGATGATAAATGACACCAGGCTAATGCCGAGCAGCACCGGAATAGCCGAAAGCAGCCGTACGGCGATGAATTTGAGCATCGTGACCTCGGATATTTCGTAGTGCGTAGTGAGTAGTAAATAGTGCTACCTGCACTATTTACTACTCACTACGCACTGGTGTCGTCACTACGCCTTCTTGTATTGCGGAATGACCTTCTGCTGCGTCTCAGGCACCTTGCCCTGATCGGCGGCCGGGATCCACATCTGCTCCGGAATGAAGTTGTTGTAGTCCCACTGGTAGAAGAACGCCGGGGCGGCGATCGGCACATTCTTCAGCGTCTTCGACATGCCAAGCGCGTAGCGCCCAATGACGACGCCAAGCGTGTACACGTTCTCGGTGTGCAGCTTCTGGTACGTCTTCATCATTTCTTTTTGCTTGGCGCTGTCGGTTTCGGCCGCAAACGTACTCACCAGGTCGACCATCTGCTGCTCGAACTCTTGCAGCGGGCGCTCAACCCCTTCGGCGGCACGGTTGAAGCTGGGCGACTCGAGCGTCAGCGGCGCGATGTCGCGGTAGCGCACGTTCGGCACGCCATACTCCTGGCCCATGCGGTCGACATGCATTTCCCATTCGCCCTTCGGCACCGCATCCGAGCGCACGCTACCCTGGATCTTGCGGT
>LJCR01002137.1 GCA_001399705.1 Kouleothrix aurantiaca | reverse complement strand
GATAGGAGGCGACCCATGTTTGGATTGCTTGGCTCGGCGATAGAAGTGGTGCTGGGGCTGTCGTTCGTGTATTTTCTGCTCAGCCTGATCTGCTCGCATGTCAGCGAGCTGCTGTCGGGCCTGTTCAAGCTGCGCGCGCGCGACCTTGAGCGCGGCGTGAACAACCTGCTGTGCGATCCCGATATCGCCACGGCGGTGCTGAAGCATCCGCTCATCAAGGCGCTCGGCAGCACCAATAGCGAAACGCCGTTCGTGCGCTGGTGTACGCCGTCGAATATGGCCGGTTCGCCCAGCTACATGCCGGCACGCACCTTCGCCCTGGCCTTGTTCGAAACCCTGGTGCCGGCCACCAGCGGCCCGGTTACGGTCGAGCGCCTGCAGTGCCGCGCCCGCGCGCTGGCGAATGGCGTGCTCGACGAGGTGCGCGCCAGGGTGCAACACATGGAAGGGCTCGCGCCGGCGACGCGC
The DNA here is from genome assembly GCA_001399705.1 of Kouleothrix aurantiaca. Lineage (GTDB taxonomy): Bacteria > Chloroflexota > Chloroflexia > Chloroflexales > Roseiflexaceae > Kouleothrix > Kouleothrix aurantiaca. The sequence continues at coordinate 756 of LJCR01002137.1, read as the reverse complement.
CAGCAGCTTCTGGCGGCCATGCCTGCCGGCGCAACCACCGACGAGGCTCGCGCGGCGATTGTCGATTTGGCAAACGACGTTCCACAGGCGCGCAAAGTGCTCGCTATGACCGACAATCAGCAATCAATCGGCAAAGCGCTGCTCAGCCTGATCGCGCAGAGCGCCAGCCCGAATACGCTGCTCGTCAGCGTGGAAGATATGCGTCAGCTGGTCACGCGCCTGCCCGAGACCCCCGAGAAAAGCGAGGTTGCGGCCAGCGTGCTCGATCCTTCGGCAACGCTCGATTCCATCCGGCGCACGCTGCTGCTCGCGCCCGAGAGCACGGCGCGCGCGGCAGTGCTTGGCACGATCGACGCCGGGCAGGCCACGCTTGAAGCCGTGCGCGCCAGCGTCGAAGGCTGGTACGATGGGGCGATGGATCGCGTGTCGGGCATATACAAGCGGCGCATTCAGATCTGGCTGCTCAGCATCGCAACCCTGGTGACGCTGGCGCTTGGCGCCGACACGCTCCAGATGATCAGCATCCTGGCGAATAACCCGGCCGCCCGCGCCGAAGTTGCCAAGCAGGCGGCAGACGCCGGCGTGCAGCCCGCGCCGCCAAATCTCGACGTGCCGGCTACCACAAGCAACCTGCACGTTATGTTCGGCTACCGCGACGCGCCGCCGTTTGGCGAGGCGGCGTGGTGGCTGTGGGTGGGCACCAAGCTGCCCGGCCTGCTGCTGACGATCGTGGCAGTATCGCTGGGCGCGCCGTTC
>LJCR01002136.1 GCA_001399705.1 Kouleothrix aurantiaca | reverse complement strand
GCATGCCGGCCAGCACCAGCAGCAGCGCGCCGATCAGCAGGCCTATGCCGCCTTCGTCGCCGCCCGTGGTGGGAAGGTTGGCTGGCGGTTTTGTGGTTGTGGCCGGCGCCTGCGCGGTCGCGGCGGTAACGGCGATCTGCACCATCTCGGGCTTGCCGTTCGCCGCGATCACGGGCGAGTCGGCGCCGGGGAATTCATAGGTGCCGATCGTGCCGGCGTCGATGTGCAGCATCGGCCAGAGCTTGCCGCCCACTGGCACGTCCTCGCTCAGCGCGATCTTGACGTTTGCGTTCTCGCCCTTCTTCACTGCCGTCTGCCCCAGCACCTTGCCCGCCGCGCCGCCCTCGTCGAGGTGCGCAACAATCCAGCCATCCTGCCCGGCCGTCACATTCGCGACGGTGATGGTCTTGTTGACCACCGGCTGGGCGCTGGCGGTGACTTTGCCGGTCGCCTGGCGGGCCGGAGCCGCGCCAACCACAGGCACCATCACCAGCAGCGCGAACAAAGCGGCGAGCATCCCGGCGATACGCATCCTGCGAACCATTCGCTCCTCCTTATGTCCAATCTGAAACCACACCATTTTGGGGCTTATACCAAGTTCGGGTAAATACTTACATTTTGTCATTCTGAACGGAGCGTCAGCGGAGTGAAGAATCTCTTATTCACAGCAACGAGAGATGCTTCGCGGAGTGTATCCTGAGCGTAGCCGAAGGGCTCAGCATGACAATTCAGAAGCAATCATCCGTAATTGGTATTACATATCAAACGTTGCAGCCAGGATTTTTTGCAGCTCCGAGCGATCGGCGGCGGGGGTTGCGCTGCCCTGCAGGCTGCCGCTGAGCACGGCTGGGCCGCTGGGCGCATCGCTGCCGCCCGCGCGCTCGACGGTGACAAACACGCGCTGGAAGGCGCTGATCGGCCCGCCCGGCTGCACCAGCACCCAGGCATTGCCGTCGCGCGCGGGGAAGGTGCCGCCGCTCACGGGTTGCGCGCCACCCTCCAGCCAGACCTGGTAGGCCTGACCCTCGGCCAGCGGCGGGAGCTTCTGCGCCACCAGGCACACGACATCGCCACCTTCGGCCAGCCAGGCGTGGCCGTTGGCCTGCTCGCCGGCGACGGTGTACCAGTGCAGGGTGCTGTCGTTCAGCAGGGCGACCATCGTCTGCCAGCTTTGGCGGTGAAAGCTGATCTGCGCGGCCTGGTCGGAAACCTGGCTGCGCAGATC
>LJCR01002135.1 GCA_001399705.1 Kouleothrix aurantiaca | reverse complement strand
GAAGATCGCGCGCGGCGGCCGGGCTGACAGCATGGGTGCGGGCAAACAGGTCAACTGCGTCGTCGGCGTTCAGCATAGCAGCAGGCAAAAATAGCGCGCCGTGCGATGTTTGCACGGCGCGGGGTGGAAATTTACTGCGGCATCGGTACGGCGGTGGGCTTGGGCGGCGGGATGATGTTCGGCGTGCTTTCTTTCAGGAAGAGCGCGCGGCCAAGCAAACCCATCTGCATCTCGTAGGGCGTGCCGGCCTGCTGCGGGTGATACTCGATCCGCCCGCGCTCGAAATACTGCACGGTATACACCTGCTTGTCGGGCAGGCTTTCCTGCACCTGATCGCTGATTGGGTAGCCCAGCACGCGCATGCCGTCGACGGCATTCCAGAAATCGAGGAAGCGGCCGGCGACGCCGTGGCCAGTTTCCGGGAAAAAGCGATTGTCGGGCTGGCTGACATAGTAGGTCTGCTCGGGGAATTTCAGGCCCTTGGTGAACTCGTAGCCAAGCAAGCCGCTCTGCACGCTGTAGTCGGTGCCATTGTACTCAGGCCACTGCTCCAGCCGCGCGCGCTCGAACCACTGGAAGCGGCGGCCATTGACTGTCAATTCGTTGCTGATCGGGCGACCAAACACGGGCTCGCCACCGTGCGCATCGTAAAACGCCTGGAAGGCGGGGCTGATTGTGGCATTAGGAACGGCCAGGCTGCCCACGCCGGGCATGTTTGTGCCGGCGCTGCGCTGCGCGCTCGCCACCGACGCGCCGGCCGCATCGGTCGGGCTGCTGCCATCGCCCAGGCGCGGCGCCATGGTTGGCAGTGTGCCCGGGCCCTCGGTGAAGCGCAGAATATCAGGCCGGCCAATTGCGGCAGCAATCAGCCAAAGGATGAGCAGCAGCATCACCAGCAGCAGCACCGCCGACTGGGCTTGCTCACGCGCGGCGGCGGCTTCTTTCACCGGGTCGCGCGCCAGCTCCTCGCCCACAATTTCGGCGACGCGCTCGCTTTCCAGGCGCTTTTCGGCCAGTTCCTCGTTCATCGCCTGCTCGACGGCCTGCTGGATCAGCACGCGGCGCTCGGCTTCGGATTTTTGCTCAAGCCGGCGGTTTGCCTGGCGGATGGCTTTGCGTAGGTCGGCGTCGTTGACAGATTCGTCGCTCATGCAGCCTCCGTGTTCACATGCGGTAGCACAATGTCTAGCTTTCTTCGCGAATAGCCTGGCTGATCTGCTCAGCC
>LJCR01002134.1 GCA_001399705.1 Kouleothrix aurantiaca | reverse complement strand
AGCGCCAAGCATTCCTGGCGCTGCTACAAGTATACACGATCCGCGCAGGGGCGAAATTATCCCGATTCCGATGAAATAAAGCGCACCCTTCGATACGGCCTTTGGCCTACTCGGGATGCGCATATTCTTGATTCACGGGCGCAATCAGGCGGTGCCGAGCTGCCAGCCCTGCGCATAGCGAATTTGCGCGCCATCGAGCGCGTCGAGCTGCACGCCCAGCGCGGCGAGCTTGAGCTGCGCTACCCGCTCGTCGATCTGCGGCGGCACATCGTACACGCCCGCCGGCAGCTGCTGGCCAACTTCGAACAGGTAGGCGGTGCTGAGCGCCTGATCGGCAAAGCTCATGTCCATCACGGCGGCGGGGCTGGCTTCGGCGGCGGCCTGCCCAACTAGCCGGCCCTCGGCCAGCAGGTACAGCGCGTTGCCGTTTGGCAGGCGATATTCCACCATGTTGTCGCGGGTGGGAATGGCAGCAACGGCCAGCGCCTGCAGGCCCGCTACGTCAACCTCCACATCGAAGTGCCCCGAATTCGCCAGAATCGCGCCATCCTTCATTGCCTGCATGTGCTCGGTGCGGATCACGCCGGCCATGCCCGTCGCCGTCACAAACAGGTCGCCCAGCGGCGCGGCGGCGGCAAGCGGCATCACGCGGTAGCCTTCCATCACGGCTTCCAGCGCTTTGGTAGCGTTGATCTCGCTCACGATCACGTTCGCGCCCATGCCGCGCAGGCGCATCGCAATGCCGCGCCCGCACCAGCCATAGCCCGCCACAACCGCAGTTGCGCCGGCCAGCAGCATGTTGGTAGCGCGCAGAATGCCGTCGATGGTGTTTTGCCCGGTGCCGTAGCGGTTGTCGAACAGATGCTTGGTGGGCGTGTCGTTGACGGCAATCACCGGGAAGGCCAGATCGCCGTTGGCGGCCATCGCCCGCACGCGCGTGACGCCGGTGGTGGTTTCTTCGATGCCCAGGTATGTCGAACCGCGATTCGGGCGGGTGTGCAGGGCCACAATCAGATCGGCGCCATCATCCATCACCAGGTGCGGGTCGGCGGCGAGGGTTTGCTCGATGTGGCGGTTGTAGGTCGGCAGGTCTTCGCCGTGAAAGGCGAACACCTCCATGCCATCGACCACCAGCGCGGCGCAGATGTCGTCGCGAGTGGAAAGCGGATTGGAGGCGCAGAGGGCGATCTGCGCGCCGCCAGCCTGCAAGGCCCGCATGAGCACCGC
>LJCR01002133.1 GCA_001399705.1 Kouleothrix aurantiaca | reverse complement strand
TGGCGACGTGGGGTTGGTGACCACGCCCGTCCAGCGCTTCCCCGGCAGCGGCAGCGCCTTGGGCACCCAGCCGCTCTCGATGATGTAGTGCCACAAATAGTCACGACTATCCCACACCTCTGTAGGCAGCACAATCAGTTGCGGCGGCGGCGGCTTGTCGCTCGTGCCGCAGTAGCCAATCCGGTACGCGGCGGTGGCCGTGTCGATCGGGTAGGCGCCGGCGAGGTTCAGGCTCTTGAGCGGGCCGGGGTCGTTCGTGCTGTAGAGAAACGAGGCCACGAAGCCTGGGCCCCCCGGCGTGAGCTTGTACACGAAGCCGCCCGGCGCGCCAGTGGCCAGGTAGGAGAGCTGCGGATAGCTCGGGTCGCCGACCGCGTCGTTGATCACGCCACTCGTAGCCAGCAGGGTCATGTCCGGCAGCAGGCACACCGAGGAGCAGCCGAAGACCGGCCGCTTCTCAACAGGCACCTGCGACCAGTCGACGCTGCCGCCGCCCTCGATCATGATCGCGTGGTCGAGGTCGGTGTTGGCGAACGCGATTGCCACGCCGCCCGGCGCGACGCTGACCTTGCGCGCCACCGCGCCCGTTGGCCCTTCCAGCCCGACGAAGAACGTTGCGCCATCGGCGCTCTTGTACAGTTTGTTGCCGGCACAGGCCAGGATGAGCGCCGGGTTGACCTGGTCATCCTCGACGTAGTTGACCTGTGCGCCGAAGTCGTTCAGGATGCTCCAGCTCTCGCCGCTGTCACTCGAGCGGCTGACGCTATTGCCGTGCGCGGCCAGCACGATCGAGGGGTCGGTCAGGTTCACGAACAGGCCGTTGACCTGGCCTGAGAGCGTGGCCACCAGGCGCGGCGGCGTGAACAGGCTATCCAGGGTCTGGTAGATATTGCCGTTCGAGAAGCCGGCGATGGGCGGGCTGTTGGTGTTAATGTTGGGCACCGCCGTGCAGGCGCTGCCCGGGTTGTACATGCGCCAGCCGGCCGCGTTCGCCAGGATCCGCCAGCCTTCCGGCGCGGCGATCGCCAGCACGCGCGTCACAACCTCACTCTCTGGTGGGCTGACGGCGATCGTCTTGGATGCGCCTTCGCCGCTCTCGCTCTCGGCAATCAGCGTGATGCTGGCACCATCGAGTGTGGAAAACACAAACACTGGGTTCTTGCCGGCCAGCTGCTGCGCCTTCTGCTGCGCGGTCAGGTCGCCGTCGTCGTCATTGGCCTTCGACCAC
>LJCR01002132.1 GCA_001399705.1 Kouleothrix aurantiaca | reverse complement strand
GATCATGGCCGAGCTGCTGCCGCTGCCCGAGCATGTGCTGTTTGGCATGCTGAGCTTTGGCGTGGGCCACGGCTGCTACCTGCGGGCGCTCGGTGCGCGGCGGGTGGCAGCGCCAGACATCCCGGCGGCTGGCCGCGCCGCGCTGCCGCTGGCCTGGCTGGTGGCGCTGGTGGGCTGGCTGGGCCTGGTGCGCAACCCGGCGATCGGCGCGGCGCTCAACTACGGCGCGCTGGCGTACGCCCTCTTGCTGGCCAGCATGGCCGGCGCGGCGGCCGCGCTTGCCACCACCGACCGGCGCTACACCGGCGCGGCGGTCGGCGGCGGGCTGTTTCTGCTTTCCGACCTGATTCTGGCCGCGCGGCTGTTTCGCCAGGCCCACTTCACGCAGATCGGCGACGTGGTCTGGCTGACCTATATTGCCGGCCAGGCGCTGATCGTCGATGGGCTCAACCAGGAAGCGCAGCCGGTCTGAGCAGCACAGCAAAGTCACGACAGTACCAGAGCGACGTCAGAATGGCAAGATCATCCACAGATGACGCAGATTTCGCAGATGATGAACCTCATATCTGTGTAATCTGCGTCATCTGTGGATAGAAGTCGTTTCCCATATCGCCGCGTCGCAGGGGCTTACGGCAGCAGCGCCCGCACAATCGCCTGCAGCTCGTCGGCATCGAAGGGCTTGGTGACATAGGCATTTGCGCCCGCCGCCAGTCCGCGCTCGCGGTCCTCAGGCGTGTTGCGCTTGGTCAGCATCACCACCGGCACCGCCGAGCGCTGGCGGATCGCGCGGCACACATCCAGCCCATCCATGTCGGGCAGCCCCAGGTCGAGCACGATCAGCGCGGGCTGGGCGCGCTCGGCCAGCTCCAGCGCGGCGCGCCCGTCGTAGGCGGCCAGCGTGTTCCAGCCGGCCTGGTGAAAATACACCACCAGCAGCTGCGTGATGTCGGGCGCGTCGTCGACAACGAGCAGCGTGGGCGCGTCGGCGCGCCGCTCGTTCCATGCGCGTGGGTCCATTGCTTGCCTCCTTTGCTCCAAAACGGAAGTATCGGAGGCAGCATACGCGCCGGGGGATAAAGTTTCTGTTAAGCCCGCGCCGAAATCGTCCAGGCAGTAGCCCGCGCCCACCACCGTGCGCAAGAAGCGCGACTGCGCGACTGTGTCGCCCAGGGCGCGGCGCAGCGCGTTGATATGCACGCGCACAACGTTGGTGAACGGGTTGGCTTCG
>LJCR01002131.1 GCA_001399705.1 Kouleothrix aurantiaca | reverse complement strand
GTGCAGCGTGGCATTGCCGATTTTCTTTCCAAGCCGTTTGAACTCGAACATCTGCGTCTGGCCGTTGATCAGGCGTTGCACAAACGCTCGATCCTGCAAGATAACCTGCGCCTCCGCGCAGTGGCGCAACTGTTCGAAAGCAGCCAGGCCCTGAGCGCCACACTGGCGCTGCGCGAAGTTGCGGAAATTTTGCTGGAGGTTTCGCTGCAGCAAAGCGGCTATCGCGCCGGCTTTGTGGCGCTGGCGGCTACTCCCGACGCACCGGCGACGGTTCTCGCCGCCGTCGCTGCAGCCGAGCTTTTGGCGGCAGGCAGCGCAGCGATAGACGAAGCACTGGGCAAGCAGCAGGTTGTTGTTGTGCGCGAACAGCCGATTGCTGAGCTGGGTGGCAACACGCTCAACCAGGCGCTGGCCATCCCGCTGCGTGCACAGGGCGAAGGCAGCGGCGTGCTGCTGCTCTGCGACGACCGCGCCGACGCGCTGCGCCCGGGCGTGATCGAAAGCGTTGCACTGCTGGCCAACCATGCCGGCGCGGCGCTGCGTAACGCCTGGTTGTATAGCGAGCTCGACAAAGCCTACCAGCGCGCGCAAGAGCTTGATCGCCTGAAAAGCGAATTCATCTCGATTGCCTCGCACGAGCTGCGCACGCCGCTCTCGATTGTGCTGGGCTACACTATGATGGTGCGCGACCGGAGCGAAGACCAGAAGCGCGTATATCTTGAGCGCGTGATGGAAAGTGCCCAGCGCATCAAGGCAATTGTCGACGACATGGTCAACCTGCGGCACCTCGACCGTGGCGAAACCGACTTTGCCCTCGACCAGGTGGTAATGCAGGAGCTTATTCACAGTGCCATCGAGCGCGTGCAGCCAAGTGCAGACGAACGTCGTCAGAAGATCAACGTTGCACTGCCCAGCGAGCCACTGCTGTTTCTCTGCGATCACGAGAAAATCCTGCTCGTGCTGAGCCACCTGCTGACCAACGCGGTGCGCTTTACGCCGCCCGAAGGAACAATCACTGTGCATGCAAAGCTTCAGCCGCCCGGCCTGCTCGACAATGGCGGCAGCCGCATGCTTCCTGCGCGCCCGGCGGCTTCCAGCACCTCGGCCGTCAGCTCGTTGCCGATCAGCGCGGCTTCTGCGCCAGCCGAGCGCATCGGCACCGGGCTAACGTTGGTGAGCGCCACGCGCGCGGCGGTGCAGCGCCCGCCCTGCATAGTGAGCTGCACGGC
>LJCR01002129.1 GCA_001399705.1 Kouleothrix aurantiaca | reverse complement strand
GGCATTGGCAGCCCGCACACGCCCGCGCCATACATCTGGCCGCTTGGGCTGGCGATGCAGGGCCTGACCGCCAGCGACCCGGCCGAGCGCACGGAATTGCTGGCCGTGCTTGAGCGCACCGACGCCGGCACCTTCCTGATGCACGAAGGCTTTCATGCCGACGATCCCGCGCAGTTCACGCGCTCGTGGTTTGCCTGGGCGAATGCGCTGTTCAGCGAGCTGGTGCTGGTGGAGTGCGGCCTGCTCGCGCCGGGCGGCGTGCGCCTGAGCGCGTGGTAATGACCTACAAGTAAGGCGCCTGGGATCTTTACCACGAAGACACGAAGGCACGAAGAGCGAGAACCAAGAACCGAGAATAGGATGCTTCCATATGCCGTGGCAGCGAAGGCCACAAGAGCCACTATGCGCCGCGCCTGGAAAGAAATGCGCGCTCACTGGAAGGGAATGCGTCACGTTTGAAACGAATTGCGCGCTCACTGGAAGGGAATGCAACCTTGTTGGAAAGGAATGTGTGCTCATTCGAAGGAAACGCGGCGTCGTTGGAACGAAATGCGCGCAAACTGGAAGGGAACGCGCGCTGCTTCGAGCAGATTTCTACCAATCTGGCTTGCTGTGGGTCAGGCAATCTTTCACAAGCTGAAAGTCTCCTGAATCCTGACTGCTGATTCCTGTCTTCTGAATCCTGCCCGCGCAACCATTTGGTATAATGCCGCCACCGACAGCAAGCAAAGGATGGTGCTATGCCAGAATTATTTGCGGCCAGCCTGACGCCCTTCACCTCGCCCACCGGCGATGTCGACCACGAGTGGATTCCCAAACACCTGCGCTGGCTGGAAGCCAACGGTGCCGATGGCGTGGTGCCGTGCGGCACTACCGGCGAAGGCCCGTCGCTGGCGTTGAGCGAGCGCAAGGCCGTGATCGACACCGTGCTCAAGCACCGCGGCAAGCTGCGGGTGATCGCCGGCACCGGCTGCGTGGCGCTGCCCGAAACGATTGAGGCCACGCGCTACGCGCTTGAGCAGGGCGCCGACGCGGCGCTGGTGATTCCGCCCTACTACTTCAAAAATCCGTCCGACGCTGGTTTGCTGGCCTTCTACCGCGCCGTGTGCGATGCGCTGCCGGCGGGAGGGAAGATCATGCTCTACCACATCCCGCCGGTGAGCCAGATCGCCATTCCCGCCGCGGTGATTGCCGGCCTGCTCGAAAGCCACCCCGGCGCGATCTATGGC
>LJCR01000213.1 GCA_001399705.1 Kouleothrix aurantiaca | reverse complement strand
GCAGTGCCAAGGGTATCAAGATCCATTGGCAGTTCGGCATCCAAGCCGCGCGTTCCAAGCTCAATTCGAAGTATTCTCGCGTCAACGCAGCCAATGAAAAATATCGGATCTCTTAATTTCCAGAGTACTAAATACTATCTCAACTTGGCTTACAAGCTTATGTCTCGGAGGGCGTGACTTGAGGCCAATGCGCACCGATCTCAAGCAGTTTATCGGCGTCCGTGACATACTGCTCAACATAACCACAGGTCACACAAATATAGTGCTGCACGCTGGCTGTCGAACTGCCCCACCAAAAACTGGCCGTAATGGGAATGACGTTGAAAAAGGTCCAGCCTTGTAACGGAAGGCGGACATTCGAAACGTGGATGCGTTGAGAAGCACATTTTGGACATCGGCCATTACGCATAGGAAGACGTGATTCCTTTCTGAACAGGTATCAATGTTGGCGGATGACGGATGGTGGTTTGCGTTATCGCTATCGCCCGCACAGAGCGCCGCCTGGCACGGGTGCATTGGCATCTGCTGTTTGAAATGCAGTTGTATACATTGGAAAGATAGAACGTGTTCGATGGTGTTTTTATCATTTGGAATATGTCATGAGATAGGGTCATTCTGTATTTCTTATGGCCTGATGCCTCAAAGCACCCAACGGGTTGCGCATCAGCCGCCGCGAGCGCGCTGCACGAGAATGGCGCTGAAAAAGCCAGGATCTCGCGCGCGAAGCGGTCGTGCTGCATGCGCGTGTTCGGCCGCAGCCGCAGACGGCGTTACGCTAGACCAGGTTTATTTCACAATTGCGCTAATCGAAACACTCCATGACGTATTCATCGTTGTTACCGAAGCAGGAGCAGAAGCATCACAATAAGGACTACAATCGAAAGTCCCAAGCCTAATCGCTCACGATGAGTGCGCTCTGATACTTTCACCCAAGGTGTTACGAGAACCGCGAGTAATCCGCACATCAGCACAACGGTTGCGGCGGTGATTGCTTGAAGTGGCAAAGCCAGGACATGTGTGAGTACCAACAGTCCGAAGAGAAGGTAAAGCATAAGAAAGCTGAGGCTTAGCCAGATCAGATGACGGCGATCATTCTGTTTCATTGCTCGTGATGGGCGTCGTGTTGAGACGTATTGCCTGAAGGCAGAGGACGCATACCAACAAACGACACTGATGAACGATGTGTTAGAAAAGTAGAGCGTGACTATGCCAAGCGGGAGTGATCGATAGTAAAAGACTTCACTTTGCTTGGCGTATTCAGTGATTAGGTCACGACTATTGTAGCACAGTAATTCTGCGGACAACAAAGCCCAATCTTTGATGGGCTGGCGGCCGAACGGGTTGCGCTTTAGCGGCGCCGCCACCGATAGATGGCTGTCACATTGTAGCAGAACCTGGCGCTCGAAAAACACACGATCTTGCTCGACGCGAAGCGGCGTCCGCTGCAAGCGCGTGTTGGGCCGTCTCTGCAAGAGTTCTTACTCAACTTTGATCGTTATCGTATCTTCGGAGATGGGCGAAATTGTAATAGGTTTTGCTCGATAGCGTCGGCCATTTGTTGCGGTCACTGTAAATTCATCACTGCCTATATCCTTGAGGGTAATACTTTGACCATTGGCTAATTCAATAACGACGATTGTGTCAGTGTCCGTTGCGAAATCATAGACGAGATCCTCTGTTCGTTTTCGATCGTTCTTAACGATGATCTTCATGTTTACCTTTCCAGCAAGTCGTGCAAGACTTGCAACAATCGTTTCCTGCTAATCCAGACACCCAACTAAAGGTTGCGGTTATTCTCCAATGTACCTCTACCTCAAGGCCAATTTCTGACAGACGCCCTCATTTAAACACCGGATAGGTACCTCCACTGAGATTCTAGAAATCGAGAGGGTGTAGGTCCCATATCTCCGTCATCTTCTATAATACATCTGGTGTCGATATAGGAACAAGAGGCACTGTAAGCTGACAGCATGTTTGAAGATGCGAGCAGGAGCTGATAGACGGCCCAACGGGTTGCGCTTTAGCGGCGCCGCCACCGATTGATGGCAATCACATTGTAGCAGAAACGAGCGCTGAAAAAGGCACGATCTCGCTCGACGCGAAGCGGCGTCCGCTGCAAGCGCGTGTTGGGCGGAACGCGGCGTACAACGTGCTTGGCACGACGAGCAAGGAAGTGCGTTCGTCGTTGAGATGTCCACAAAGTTAGATACTGTATTGAGTGAATACCCGTGAGCGTGCGTCATCCCAATGCACTTTTAGGAAGTGCTTCGGGGGCTGGATACACATTGCGGATCCCATGAAGGTATGTCAGCACAGCCCCTTCTGACCCGTGGTATTCACCGGGGTAGATCTCTGTGCTCAGCTTGAGGCAGGGAAAGTTCCCACTCCTCAAGAAATCGATCAGCTGATGATAGCTCGGAACCTGCTTGCTCTCTAACTCACCGACCGAGGTATAGAGCCAGATCGGCTCATCTGCGCTTCTATCAGCCAAACGCTGGGTGTACTGGATGAGATACGGATAGGCAAGAGTCATCACACTTCCACACATATAGCGTTGGAAGGCTTGCGGCTGATGGAATAAGGCATAGAGCGTAAAAAATCCGCTCGCCGAGTAGCCGTACAGACAGCGATCGACGGAGGAGGCGCGATAGTTCGTCTCGATAAACGGGATGATCTCCTGCGTGAGTCCGGTGAGGAAGCGGTCCGCAATGAAATTTGGATCCTCGGACGTCCAATCCACGACCTCAGGAATAAAGAAGTCGCGCCCGCGTAAGTCCATCCACTCGGCATAATTCTGCATGTCATAGCCAATACCTACGACAATTGCCTCTGGTGTGCCCACACACCAATGCGAAAGTGGAGTAAGGCCGGCGGCCATACCAAAGAAAATATCGCTATCGAGGAGATAGATCACTGGATAAGACTGAGTGGAGGTTGCGTAGGATTCGGGAAGTGCAACGGAAAGGTGATACTCGCGGCCAGTAGCACGACAGAATATTTTGCGCTCTTCGGTGTCGAACAAACTCCTCCTCGGAAAGGTTTCTGTCATCACACCCTCCTATTGTATCGACGAAACTAGCACATGCCGCACGAAATGGAATCCGCCGAACGGGTTGCGCTTTAGCGGCGCCGCACCGGTTGATGGCAAACCATTGTAGCAGAAACTGACGCTGAAAAAGGCACGATCTCGCTCGACGCGAAGCGGCGTCCGCTGCAAGCGCGTGTTGGACGGCAGTAAGTGACGAAGCTTTTATTTGATGGATATGACCTAGTCCCATAAGCTGCCGCTAATCAGTAGTGCAGTAATGCTACTACCGATGCAAGTGAATAGGCTGATAATACAAACAATGCTCAATGCCATCATTTTGTTTCGCCGCATGGGCCAGAACCAAAGCAGTGTTGCTCCCGCCGCAACGCTTGTACTTACGATAGTAGTGACTTGAATAAGTTGAAAGATGGCTGTTTCGGGCAGATTCTCAATCCAGAATTGCTGCTGAAGTGCATCAAGCTCTGCAACGGGGAGTGAAAGTGGCCTGTCAAGGTAGACAAACCACGGCGTATGGGCGTGTCTCCACCCGAAGGTACACGGCCAGTTCTGCCCATCGTAGAGCGCTTGGCAAATACCATCAAAGTGGTTCAGCTTGGTCTCAGTGTTGTGGCGAGCGAAAATAGTGAGTTGTTTTCCTGAAATTGGTATTGAACATTGAGATGTGAAGGACGCAGGTTGTTGTAGGGGCACGCAATCAAGACGCCTGCCTGAAATATAGGTGCTACCCTGAGAACTACTAGGCGTACCGATGCCAATTCCGTAAATATCTTGTTCGCTTGGGCCTGGTGATGCCTGAAGAAGTGCGATCACTACAATTCCTGCAATGGCGAGGTACAGCGTAGAAAGAACAAGCGCGATTTTTCGATGCATGGGTGCCTCCTGCTCCATAGCGACACGTACACCAAAAACATAACAGAGGCGAAAGAAGAGGTGAACTATATTTGCATTACGCCCTAATGAGGGAGTGGTGATACAAGTATAATGAAAGCTGGCCTGCTGTAATATTCAGGAGAGGTTGCCGTCCAACGGGTTGCGCTTTAGCGGCGCCGCCGCTGATAAATGGCTGCCACATTGTAGCAGAAACTGGCGCTGAAAAAGGCACGATCTCGCTCGACGCGAAGCGGCGTCCGCTGCAAGCGCGTGTTGGGCGTCTATTCCGTCGTTTGTTTTCCCCTGCTATCCTTAGTGTTTCCCTTTCACAGCAGCGACTTTGGCGAAGAGCAATTCAGCCCACGACACTCCATCAATCGTTATATCTGATAGCGGCCAAAGAAATTGCGGTGCCCATTGGCGACGAGAATGGGTTGGCAAATCAATCATGATGTGTAAACACCACGCGAAAAGACTCCCCGAAGACCACCGTTTCCAAATGATACGATGGAGAAGCACTAATAGGCCGAGAACTGGAAAGCTATGAAAGATATGGTGTACCGTTTTCATCCATGCAGGTGGCTCGGGCCATATATTTGTAGCGAAAGCAGGTCCGAGCTGCCTGGTGACAAATAGCCAAGGAGGATAGGCACAATAGAAGGGCGCATCTGCGACTAAGCCACCAAGAATAGTACTTGGCTTCGTGTCAATGCACAGACGTGTTATGAGAACATGGGTGATTGGATCCATCAGACAATTTCCCGCAGTGCGTGAGGACGCACAGACTTTTGTCTGGCAATCGCTCGGCTTGTTTGGACATCACATGATTGAAACGGCGGAGGAAAGATAATATCAGTAATTAGTTGGGACTGGCTAGTTGTACGAAAACTCGTCGTATAGCCTCGTCACACTTTTATATCCTATACGAAAAGGCGACATAACGAAACGAGAACTGATACGCTAAAAAAGAGATCTGCTGGATTGTAATTCGAAAAGTGGTTGATGAATAGACGCCCAACGGGTTGCGCTTCAGCGGCGGCGCACCGATAGATCGGGAAGGCTGTTGTCTTTATTCCAGATTTAAAAACGCCGCGATCTTGCGGGTGCGAAGCGCCGTCCGTTGCAAGCGCGTGTTGGGCCGCAGAGCTTTGTTGGCGTTGATGTTATACGTCATCAGGAAGCGGTATATTGCCGAGCAGCAATTGTGCAACAACGCCGCTATCTGGAGTGGTTCACGAAAATTGAAACCACGAGATAG
>LJCR01002130.1 GCA_001399705.1 Kouleothrix aurantiaca | reverse complement strand
GAGCAGAAGGCGATCGCCTGCTTGCTGGCCGGATCGTTGTAGACGAAGGGCGGCAGGTAGCTGAGATCGTCGGCAATGTCGCGCGTGGTGGCGCTGGTGTCTTTGCCGCTGGCGATCTGGAGCTTAAGCCGCTCGACCTTGCTGGTGAAAGTAGCGGCGGCGACGTCGCCGGCGGAGGCGTAGCGCAGCAGCGGGCCAACCTTTTGCTGCAAGAAGGTGAGCTTCTCGGCGGTGAGATGCTGCCAGAAGGTATCGTCCCAGGCGCGGGCGACGACCGGCATGCGCAGCTTGACCGTGAACGAGTCGGTGGGGATTTCGGCGACCTGACCGCGCAGGGCGGCCACCACGCGCTGAAAATCGTCGGTGGCCTGGTTGTCGAGGCCGATGGCGTTGAGCAGCCTGATGCGGGTGTTGAAGATCGTGACCAGCACCGGCAGCGACTGGGCGCGCTCGGCCTCAGGCGACTTATTGAAGTCGTTATCCCAGAAGTCGATCACCAGGAACTCGGATTTGTGGCCGTGGGGCAGCCATTCGCGATGGCGGCAGGTTTCGTTGCTGCGGGTGCCACGGCCGAGCATCTGCGTGAGCTTGATGCGCGAGTGGACCGGCTTCATAAACACGACGTTGACGACCTCGGGCACGTCGACGCCGGTTTCGAGCAGATCGACGGTGATGGCGATGCGCGGCTGGCTTTGCTTCTTGAAGGCGTCGAGCGGCTGACCTTTGAAATTAGTGTCGGCGGTGATGACCTGGACCATGCCGTGCGATTGCGGAAACATCTCGTTGAAGGTATCGGCCAGGCGCAGCGCGTGGTCCTGGGTGATGGCGAAGATGATGGTTTTGCCGGGAAGCTGGCCGGACTCGTCGCGGATGAGGCCATTCTCGCCCATCAGCTCGGCCCACTGCTTGCGCAGGGTGTCTTTGTTGGTGACGGTACGCTCCAGCTCAGTGCCCTTGAAATTGATCTCGTCGGGGTCGATGCCCTGCTCGATCAGATCGTTGCGGGTTTCTTCGCTGAGGTCGGCACCCTTGATGCCCTGGCGCTGGAACTTGGTTTGCGCGACGTAGAGCGCATAATCGACCAGGACCTTGTCGTCGACGGCCTGCTTGTAGGTGTAGAGATAGGTGGGCGTGCCGTCGGGGCAATCGAAGGCCAGGAAGGTGTCGCGGTTGATGAAATCGGCGGGCGTGGCGGTGAGGCCGACCATGCGCGCATCGAAATACTGGAG
>LJCR01002128.1 GCA_001399705.1 Kouleothrix aurantiaca | reverse complement strand
CCCTACGCCCGGCAGATCCGGCACGATCACGTCGCTGTGCGTGCGCAGGCGCTCGGCGGTGCCATGCCAGTAGCGCCCCGAACCGCCCCAGCCGTGAATAAGCAGCACTGGCGGCTCCGCGCTTGGCACAGTAGCTGGGTAAATATCCGCGACCAGCGGAGAGTCCTGGATGTTCGCCGTGACGGTACGCATCAGGGTTCCCGCTCCACGCGCGGCCAGGGCGACTACGCTGCGAACAAAGGGCCGCTCAGCAAGCTTACTATCAGGCTACAGCAGTAAAGAATCGGGAAGTGCAGCGCAATATCGGGCCGTGAAAGCGCGTGCCCGCCGTTTGGAAAGACAACATTGGTCAGCGGGATGTGCGCGGTCAGCAGCGCCACCACTGCCATATACACCGTTGCAGGCGGGAAGGCACTGGCAAGGCCAATATGCAGCCCAGCCCGCCAGTCGGCGCGGGCCAGCCGCGCACGCACCGCCAGCCACATCCCTAGCGCCACACTGATGATCAGCACCCACACGAAACCGAACAAAAACATCATCCAGGCAAAGCCCAGGCTACCGCGCCCAAACGCCACGCCACTGATCGCGCCCAGCGCGCCGCTCAGCGCCAGCGCCAGGGGCTGCGCCAGGCGCCAGCGAAAGGCAGGACGTTGGGTTGTGTGAGATTGCGCGATGTTCATGGCGTGATCCTAGAAGACGACCGACGACCGACGAACGACGACCGACCAATGACGAAGGACGAAGCGCAACCAACGAAATGGTAGCGTCCTGAGTGCGCGAAGCGCGTATCGAAGGGCGCGGCTGGAGACCTATGACAGCGAAACCTGAACCTTGCTAACTCGCCACCTCGACACTTGGCATTCAAAACTGCAATCTCCGCGCTCTTTGCGCCCTTTGCGGTTTAGTTTCTTTCGTCCTTCGTCTTTCGTCCTTCGTCCGCAGGCCCTAAACCGCCGCCGCCAGCCGCGCGACGTTTTCGCCCACGTCGAGGCGGCAGCCCGCCAGCGCTTCCTGCAGCCGCGCCGCATCGACGTTCGCGCCAATTGCCACGATCCGCGGCGGCTCGCCGGCACGCGCGGCAAAGGCGGTGATACTCGGCTGGCCGCCGGCCAGGTCGAAGTTCACCCAGCCGCGCCGCACCTGCGCAATGCCTTTCATGCGCAGCAGCTCGCCAAATGTGCCCGCCGCCGCCGCGCCCAGCAGCTCGCGCAGCGCCGTTTCGTCGTACACACC
>LJCR01002127.1 GCA_001399705.1 Kouleothrix aurantiaca | reverse complement strand
GTCGGGCGCGTGTGGCAGTCCACCCCCGCCGAGCGCGGGCGCGACATCGAGCTGCTGGTGCGGCAGCTGCGCGGCCTGGCCGAGTATGCCGCCGCGCACGATGTCGTTTTGTGCGTCGAGCCACTCAACCGCTTCGAAACCAGCCTGATCAACCTGGCCGCGCAGGGCGCGGAGCTAATCGACCGCGTTGACCACCCGCACTGCCGCCTCATGCTCGACACCTTTCATATGAACATCGAAGAACGCTCGTTGGGCGACGCCATCCGTCTGCTAGGGCGCGAGCGACTGCGCCACGTGCACGCCTGCGAAAACGATCGCGGCGCGCCGGGCAGCGGGCACGTGCCGTGGAACGACGTTGCCGCCGCGCTCCACGACATTGGCTACGATGGGCCAGTCGTGATCGAATCATTCACCAGCGAAGTCAAAAGCATCGCGCGCGCGGCGGCGGTCTGGCGGCCATTTGCCAGCAGCCAGGATGCCCTGGCGAGCGACGGGCTGGCGTTTCTGCGCGGCTTGCTGGCGGGATGAACGGGTTGCAGGTTGCACGTTTGCAGGTTGCCGGCGGGGCGTATTGCATACGCCTGCAAGTTGCTTCACCGCAAAGAACGCAAAGGGCGCGAAGTCGGTGAGAATAAAGGCTGTGGCTTCTTGTCCTTGGTAATTTTTGCGCACAGCGCAAAAAAGTACCAAAAATAAAAAGTAAAGTACCTTGCTGCCGAACTTCCTGAGCTTGTCGAAGGGCAGGCAAACATGCACCAAGCTACCGTGAGAAAAGCATGAATCCAACCATCCTGATCATCGGTGCGCTCGACACCAAAGGCGCGGAGTTTGCGTTTCTGCGCGACCAGATCGCCGCCTATGGCCTGCCCACGCGCGTGCTCGACATTGGCGTGATGGGTGCGCCGCCTTTCGCGCCCGATATTGCGAGCGCCGAAGTTGCCCGGGCCGCCGGAGCCGATCTTGAGGCGTTGCGCGCAGCCAATGATCGCGGCGCGGCCATGGCAACCATGGCGCAGGGCGCGGCAGCGCTGGCCCGCCAGCTCTCCGACGCGGGCGAGATCGGCGCGGTGATTGGCATGGGTGGCAGCGGCGGCGCAAGTGTGATCGCCAGCGCGATGCGTGCCTTGCCGCTGCACGTGCCCAAGCTGCTGGTGTTTACCCTGGCTGCGGGCGACATGAAACCCTACCTCGGCACGCGCAACATCACCGTGATGCCCTCGGTGGTGGATGTGGCC
>LJCR01002125.1 GCA_001399705.1 Kouleothrix aurantiaca | reverse complement strand
CCAAAAACAATGCCCATCAGCACGGCCACTTCAAAGTTGCCGGTGAAAATATACACCAGCACCACCAGCGCCTGGAGCGCGCCGCTGATATACACCATCAGCTTGCGGCCGTAGCGATCGGAAAGCGAGCCAGCCGCAAGCGAGCTAATAATCGCGCCCACCAGCAGCGCCAGAATGAAGAACGACGTCGCGCCGGCGACATCCTTCGCCAGCGGTATGCCGAAAAACGTATAGTTGTACGTTTCCGCGCCGCCCGCCACCACGTCCTTCATATAGTAGAGAATAAAGCCCTGCACGGTGAACGTGCCCATCACCACCAGAAAGCGCGTCCAGAACACCCAGCTGAAGTCGCGCGAGCGGAACGGCGCAATCAGGCCGCGCAGAAACTCGCCCCAGCGAAACGGCGGCACCGCGCCCGGGTCGGGCTCGCGCACGGTAAACACCGTCGCCAGCATCGAGATGACCAGAATCGCCGCGATGCCCAGGTACGCGCCCCGCACACCGCCCAGCGCGCCAAGCAGCAGGCCGGTGATGCCGCCCAGGAAGTTGCCAAGCATCTGCATCAGGCCCATCCAGCCGCTGGCCGCGCCGCGCTGCTCGGCTGGCACCACGTCGGGGATGAGCGCCGAGTAGGGCGCGGTGGCGAGGTTGTTGAACAGGTTGATGCACATGTAGGCCAGGATGTAGGGCACCAGCGCGGCGGACGTGCTGGGGATGAATGCCAGCGCGATCAGGCCCGCAACATTGCCCAGCGTGCCCGCCACCAGAAAGGGCTTGCGCCGGCCCCAGCGCGTGCGGATGCGGTCGCTCCACGCGCCAAACAGTGGCGCGATCACCATCGAGAGCAGTGCACCAATTGCGAGGATGTTCGCCAGTGTCTGACCTTTGAAGTCAGCACCGCCAATCGCCTCGGCCTGCAGCGGCAGCAGTGTGATCAGGATCGCCGTCCAGTGCGCGCTGCTGCCAAACCAGTACAGGCTCAGCGCAGCCAGCTGCCAGGCGCTCATGCGCGGGCGGCTCGCGGAAACGGCCAGCGGAGGGGCAATCGCTTCGGCCATACCGTGCTCCTTCATTGGATATAGTTGGGTAGAACGTGTGTCAGGCGTATTGTACAGCAGCACTTCTACCCGTGCTAGCACAGCCAATGGCCTACTTCGGGGTCGATTTGCTCGGTGGGGTGGCGGGTGGCGCGCCCCGCACTTCCGGGGCCAGCTTGCCGCTCAGCAAGGGCCAGGC
>LJCR01002126.1 GCA_001399705.1 Kouleothrix aurantiaca | reverse complement strand
AGGTCGGCCAGCACCGCCGTGTGTGCGGCGTCTGAAAGGGCGGCCGCGCCACTGCCGGCGAGATAGGCCGCCGTGTGGTAGCGGGCCAGCTGCGCGCCGATCTCCTGCTGCCAGGCCTCCACGCCGTCGGGGTACTCGCGCTCGAGCGCGTCGGTTGCAGTGGCCAGCAGGCGCGACAAGCGGCCGAGCAGCCAGTCCAGCGAGCCGCGCTTAGGCACGGGCATTCAATGCCTCCAGCCAGAGGCGCGCCGACTGCCGTGCATCGGCGAGCGGGTCATGCTGTGGCAGCTCGGTAGGCAAGCGTTCCACTGTTGCCAATGGATCAAAGCCGGCCAAGAGTCGGGCCGTTGCCACGTCGTGCAACGGGTACGGGCCTTGCCACGAACGCACCGACAACTCATCATCTACGCACGCCGCAAGGAAGCGCGCCTCTACTGGCCACGCACAGTCTGCAACGAGTACCGCGCCCCGTTCCTCCCATCGTTCCCACGCTGCCCAAAAACGATTGCGCAGGGCGTGGGGCGTCGTGAAATCAACTGGTATAACTGGAGTGTTCGCGGCAATCCACGCCCGCCCGTTGATACCACCTTGCGCAGCATCGGGCGAGCATGCCCCGCGCCACGCTTCCAGCTCGTTGCCGGCACCATCAACGACCACATACCCCACGGCGTATCCTTCACCCTGCAACCCCACACTCTCCACATCAAAGACCATATACAACTTATTCATGTCGCTGCGCCTCCCGGCCTAATCGCTGTGCGCGCGCCAGCTCTTGCTCGAGCAGCGCCGCCGCATCGTCGGCGGCCGCGTCCTTCATCCCTACACGAGCACCCATCCGCTCATGGATATGTTCATCACCCCACGCCAAAGTCACTGCGTCAAACTGCACGGGCGTTTCAATTCGTATAGCCGGCGTTGGTGCATCTATCGGTACATAGGCTACTGTAATGTGCGGTGTAAAGCCGTGCGTATTCGAATAATCAAAGCCGGCGCGCTCAATCGCCTCACACAACGATTGCCGCAACTCTGGAAGCCCCGGCACATCGGGCGATACAAATACAGCATTGGTATGATCGTCTTCTGCATGAAAAAACCGACCAAGCCCGTTGATCGTACCCTGAAGTTGCCGTCCTTGGGTCGCGGCCCACTCTTTCACCAGTCCGATGATGCGCGCTTTGTTTGTCGCTAGTGGTGCCTCGGTGCTGTCCCCGAGAAATGCAAGGGTCAGATGAAGAT
>LJCR01002124.1 GCA_001399705.1 Kouleothrix aurantiaca | reverse complement strand
CGGGTGTGCTGCGCGTGTCGAGCGCGCCATACACGATGATGTTGGCGTGGAGATCGGTGGCGCGCTGGCATGCGCCAGGCGAGCGCAGATCGGGCGTCAGGCCGCTGATCATGCCGATGCTGCCGCGCTTTTCGAGCAGGCTCATGCTGTCGTGCCAGACCTGCCCGCGGTAATCGGGCGCCAGGCGGGCAACTTCGTCGCGCACGGTTGCGAAGAGTGTTTCGCCCACGCGCTGGCTGTCGGCGGTCACCCGCATGCGCCCGTCGGCGTCGATCTGGCCGAAGTCGGCAATCGCAATATTGACATACCCATCGGGCATGGTGGCGGGAACGAGTGAGAACCACAGACCAAGCGCCACGCCAACGACCAGCGCAACGAGCGCGACGACGGCCGGCAGCGCGGGAATGACCAGCGTGCCGATGCGCAGGATGTTCTTGCCAACCACAACATCCTGCGCGCCCGCGCCGACGTTGGCAATGATCACGTCGGCGCTGCGGCGCGGCAGCCAGCTGCGCAGGCGCGCGCGCCAGCCGCTGGCGGGTGGTGGAGCTGGCGGGGGCGTGCTAGCCACCAAAACGCTCCTTGAGCCACGCGTCGAGCGGCGTGTCGGCGCGGCTCAGCACCCGGCGCGTTTCGGGCGCGTTGAACAGCGCGGCCAGCGGCGCGTGCAGCTCGGGCACATTGTCGAGCAGCCAGCCGCCAACCTGCGAGATTGTGCTGGCGCTGGGGGTGCCTTGCGCGCCGACCTTGCTTAGCTCGCCGGCCAGCAGCCGCATCTGAAAAGCCGCCACCGGCGCGACTGCGTCGGGCAGTTCGGCCCCGCCCAGCGCCTGCTCGCAGTCCTGCACGCGCGCCTCGATCGCGCGCCGGTCGTCGGCGGGGTTGCTGGCAGCGCCAATGTTCTGCGTGATCTGCTTGCCGATCGCCACGCCCTGCGCGGCCGCGCCCACCGTGCCAATAATTACATCGCCAGCTGGCGCGATACCGCCCAGCGGCGTGGCGGGCGTGGCCGGGCCGCTTTCGGCGTCAGCGGGCAGGTCGTCAACCGCCACGCCCCACTCGCGCAGCGCCGCCTTGGCCTGCCCAATCGCCTGGCGCGCTTCGCCAATGCCGATCAGCACGCCGGGTGGCGCGTACACGCCCAGCTTGGCCTGCTGGTCGAGCAGGAGCTGGAGCGTCTGGCGGTGCGTGCGCAGCAGCGCCTGCGTGGCGTCGATATCTTCCTGGCTGGGCATATTC
>LJCR01002123.1 GCA_001399705.1 Kouleothrix aurantiaca | reverse complement strand
CCCTCGCCCTCTTCCGCGCCGTGGGCGACCGCCTTGGCGAAGCCAACGTGCTTCAGGCGCATAGCCGGCTCATGATCGACACCGACCCGCCGCGCTCGCAGGAACTGCTGGAAGCGGCGCTGGCGCTGCGCCGCGCCATTCGGCAGCACGGGATCGCGCTGGTGCACAGCAATGTGTGGACGGTGCTAACCGGCGCGTTTGGCGCGCGTGCCGCTGGCGTGCCGCATCTCTGGCATGTGCGCGAGGTGCTGCCGCGCATGGGCGGTATGAAAGCCGGCCTGGTGCAACTGACGCTTCACAGCGCGGCGCGGGTGGTCTGCATTTCGGAAGCGGTCGCTGAACAGTTTGCTGGGCATCGCAGCGAGCATGTGCGCGTGATCTACGATGGCCTGCCGCTCGGCCCAGCCCGCCCGCCCGAGCCGCCGCACAGCCCGCTGCGCGTGGGCCTGGTGGGGCGCTTGCATCCCCAGAAAGGCCAGGCCGATCTGCTGCACGCTTTTGCCATGCTGCCAGCCGACCTGCGCGCCAAGAGCCGCATTCTGCTGGTTGGCGGGGCGTCGCACGGCCAGGAGGCGCAGCCAGCCGCGCTCGCCGCACTGGCGGAGCGCCTCGGTATTGCCGGCCAGGTCGAGCTCTGTGGCTTTGTCGCGCAGCCAGAATCGCTCATCCGCTCGCTCGATCTGCTGGTGCTGCCGGCTACGCGCCCCGAGGGTTTGGGCGGCGTGCTGCTGGAAGCCATGGCCGCGCAGGTGCCGGTGCTGGCCAGCGCAGTGGGCGGCATCCGCGAGATTGTGGCAGACGGCGAGAATGGCGTGCTGGTGCCGCCCCAGCAGCCGGCCGCGCTGGCTGCCGCGCTCGAGCGCCTGCTCCGCGATCCGCAGGAATGCGCGCGCCTGGCGCAGGCCGGCCGCGCCACCGTCGAGCAGCGCTTTTCTGCCCGCGCCATGGCCGCCCAGATCGAAGGCGTGTATCGCGAACTGCTTGGCGCGCCGTATGCCCATATGTCGTAAATACTTCCTTTCCGGGCAAAAGCAGCGGCGCACCCAACGACACACTTGACGACCTGTGGTACGATCCGCACAATGCCGGTCGAAACGCGCCTGCGCCGCCCGGCCCGCCCCATCGCTCCAGTGCACAGACATATGGGAGGAGGAAGGATGTCGCTTTCCAATGCGCAGCGCGTCAGCGCAGCGCTGCTGCTCGCCATGCTGCTGCTGGCTGGCTTGCCCGCCTCACCGCC
>LJCR01002122.1 GCA_001399705.1 Kouleothrix aurantiaca | reverse complement strand
AGGCACGCTTGAGCAGCTTGGGGAGCTGCTCAAGCGTGCCTACGCCGCCCAGATCGACGGCGAGTTCGCCACGCTGGAAGAAGGGCTGGACTGGCTGGATCGCAGCACGGCGGGGGAGTAGGGACGAACGATGAAGGACGAAAGACGAAGGACGAAGGACGAACGAGCAAAGCGCTGCGTGGCAGGGAATAACGAGGGTTTAGGGTCTGGGGTTTTGGGATTGAGCCTGCAACCTGTAAACCTGCAAAGTTGCAACCTGCAACCCTCTGCGCCCTTCGATACGCGGCTACGCCGCTACTCAGGACGCGAATGGCGTGCAACCTGCAACCTGCAACCTGCAAACACGCAATCTGCAATCCTCCGCGCCCTTCGATACGCGGCTACGCCGCTACTCAGGACGCGAATGGCGTGCAACTTTCAAACCTGCAACCTTCACCATGCAAACCCGCAACCTGCAACCCTCCGCGCCCTTTGATACGCGGCTACGCCGCTACTCAGGACGCGAATGGCGTGCAACTTTCAAACCTGCAACCTGCAATCCTCCGCACCCTTCGATACGCGGCTACGCCGCTACTCAGGACGCGAATGGCGTGCAACCTGCAACCTTCAAACCTGCAACCTGCAGCCCGCAACCTGCAACCCTACGCGCCCTTTGCGTTCTTTGCGGTAAATTCCTTCCGTCGTCGGTCGTCGGTTGTCCGTCGTCGTTTACCCTGCCGCCGCGCGCAGCCGTGCCGCGCCCGCTGCATTGCGTATCCCTTCGAAGGTATACAATCCCAGCGCCGCCCAGATAATGCAGAAGCCAATCAGGCGCGCCGTGTCGAGGTGCTCGCCATAGACCAGCACGCCAAGCGTAAACTGCATCGAGGGCGCGATATACTGCAAAATACCCAGCAGCGTGAAGCTGATGCGCCGCGCGCCCGCCGCAAACATCAGCAGCGGCACAGCCGTGACCACGCCCGCGCATGAAAGCAGAATGGTCATTCCCAGGCCGGCGTGGCCGTAGGCGCCAGCGCCCTGCGATTCGAGGTAGAGCAGGTAGCCAAGGGCGGGCAGGAACAGGATCATTGATTCAAGCGTGTAGCCCTCGAGCGAGCCAAGCGCGGCAGTTTTGCGCAGCAGGCCATAGCCCGCGAACGAGCCCGCCAGCGCCAGCGCGATCCAGGGCAGCGAGCCATACTGCACCGTCAGGTAGAGCACGCCAAGCAGCGCCGCGCCAATCGCCAGCGCCTGACCGCCGC
>LJCR01002121.1 GCA_001399705.1 Kouleothrix aurantiaca | reverse complement strand
GTATTCCCCTGTTTCTTGTGCCCGGCCGCCTACAGCGAAACCCGCCGCGGCCGCACGCGATGCTTTTCTGCCACAATAATTGCACGAATCTGGCCAACAGCATCGTCGAGATGATCTTCGCGATTCACCACCACATAGTCGAACTGATCGAGCGCCTCCATCTCGCGCGCCGCCATCTGCAAGCGCTGCTGCATCTGGTCGGGCGACTCGGTGCGCCGCCACTGCAGGCGGTTGCGCAGCTCGTCGAAGTTGCCTGGCGCGAGGAAAATAAACACCGCGTCGGGCGCGAGCTGCTTGATCGTCGAGGCGCCTTGCACGTCGATGCGCAAGATCACGTCGCGCCCGCTTTGCAGCGCCTGCCGCACCTCGCTCTTTGGGATGCCCTTGTAGTGGCCGTAGACCTCGGCCCACTCCAGCAGTTCGCCGGCTTCAATCATGCTGCGGAAGCGCTCTTCGCTCAGGAAGTGGTAGTCGTAGCCGTCGCGCTCGCCGGGGCGCATGGGCCGGCTGGTGGCCGTTACCACGAAATGAAACGGAAATCCGATGTCGCGCATGCGCATCAGGATCGAGTCTTTGCCAACACCCGACGGCCCCGAAAGCACCACCAGAATCGGTGGCGCGGCCTTGCCATCGAGCAGGGGGTTGCGTTGTTCTTCCGTCATCTGCGCTCCTGCATGCTATAATCACTGCCCGGAACTCTCGCTGCCAAACGGACGCCGAGCAATGTACTTCGATTCCCTCACCCTTGCCGCAGTAGCCGATGATCTGCGGGAAAGCATTCTTGGGGGCCGCATTCAGCGTGCGCTGCTGCCCAGCGATCTGAGCGTCGGGCTTGAGATTTACGCTGCGGGCCGCCGCTTCCACCTGCTGCTTTCGGCGCACCCGCAGTTTACGCGCGCCCACCTCAGCAGCGCCAAGCTTTCGCGCGGCGTCGAGCGCGATACGCCCTTGCTGTTGCTGCTGCGCAAATACATCGTTGGCGGGCGCATTGTTGCGATCGAACAGCCAGAGCTTGAACGGGTGTTGGTGCTAAGTATAGTCAAAGGCTCGCAAGCGCGCAACACGCCCGCCGACGACGAGGACGCGCCGCCCGAAGAGGAAGCCGGCGACGAGCCGTTTTTTGATGAAGAAACCGCCTGGCACACCGAGCTGGTAGTAGAAACGCAAGAGCGGCGCGGCAATGTCATTCTGGTTGGCGACGACAATATTATTCTCGAAAGCGTGCGCCATATCTCGCCGCGC
>LJCR01002119.1 GCA_001399705.1 Kouleothrix aurantiaca | reverse complement strand
ACCTTAACTCAGGCGCGCCCGCCCAGGCCACCGACGAATTGCGCGCTGCGGTCGCACTTGCCGAGCAGCGCGATGAGCGCGATACCGCCGACCAGGCGCGCTTGCAGCTTGCCAACGCCTTGATCGCCCAGGCACGCTTTGCCGAAGCAATTGCGACTGCCCGCCAGATCGTTGAGCATGGATCGGCCACGAACAAGATCAGCGCCAAACTGATCTGGGCAACGGCTCTTTCAGTCGAAGGCGTTGATCTG
The DNA here is from genome assembly GCA_001399705.1 of Kouleothrix aurantiaca. Lineage (GTDB taxonomy): Bacteria > Chloroflexota > Chloroflexia > Chloroflexales > Roseiflexaceae > Kouleothrix > Kouleothrix aurantiaca. The sequence continues at coordinate 993 of LJCR01002119.1, read as the reverse complement.
GTGGGCGCGGCGCAGCTCCTGCAAGACTCGATCAATCACCTGCCCATGCTGCTAACGCGCGACCAGCTCGCGCACATTCAATTCGAACTTGGCAGCATTGCCGCCCAGCAGGGCAAGCTGGAAGAAGCGATCGAGCACTACCACGCCTCGCTGGCGCTGGCCGAGCAAGATCCGCCCGAGATGCTGCAATACATTCTGTCACTCAACAACCTGGCCTACCACATGCTGCTGAACGGCGACACCTCGGGCGCACACTATGCCGAGCGCGGCCTCGCACTTGTGCGCGAATACGGCATGATTAACTTCCAGCCCTACCTGCACTCGACGCTGGGCGAGATCGCACTTGCGCGCTACGAGTATGACGAGGCTGAGCGGCAGTTCAACGCAGGGCTGGAGCTGGCCGACCGCCTGAACATTCGCGAGCGTATCGCCGGCATAACCGCCAACCTGGGCCTGCTGGCGATTGCGCGCGGCCAGCCCACCCGCGCCGTGCACCGCCTCGCCACCGCGCAGGCCCAGGCCGATGCGCTTGGCACCAACCACCTCGCCGCGCTCATCCGCACGTGGCTGGCCCCGCTGCTGCCGCCCGACGAAGCACGCGAGGCGCTGGCCGAAGCGCGTGCGATTGCCGAAAGCGGCGGGCGCAAGCATCTGCTGGCCGAGATCGACGCGCTGGAGGCGCAGCTTCCGCCCGCAGACTAGGCGCCCCCCTTCCTCATTTCCGACGACTGACGACGGACGACGGACAACTGACGACCGACGCGCGGTAGGTGGTCAGTGGTCCGTCGTCCGTCATCGGCGGTCAAATCCCGTATTCAAAAGATCAAAAATCTGTTTACGCTCTTGTTCACGCTGGCGTCACGCCGGGGCTGTATAGTGTTCTCAGACGAGCGACACAAGGGTGCCGCGAAACACACAAACAAGGAGCACTTCAATGGCTTGGCAGATTGACACGTCACACTCGAGCATTCAGTTTTCGGTTCGCCACATGAT
>LJCR01000212.1 GCA_001399705.1 Kouleothrix aurantiaca | reverse complement strand
CGCGGCGCGGTGTTCGTCGAACTGCCTGCTTGTGCGCTGCTGATAAAAGCGCAAGCGAGCGGCCGCGTCCTGTTCCGCTCGTACGAGACGCTCCTGCTCGGTCTGCCGATCCCGTTCACGCTGCTCCAGCGCTTCCTCCAGCGGCAGCCAGATCAGCCGCCCCCGGCGCAGGCGGAGGCGGGGGTCGGCCAGCGGTACCGCCAGCAGTGTGGCACCTGGCACATCATCTCGATAGTCTGCCGCTCCATCGCTATCATCCTCGGCGGCCTCAATGTCGGTGAGAAAGTACACCCTAGCGCCGTCTTCGACGTCGAGATAGCGAATCTGGTGATCGTAGCGGGCCAGCGCGCGCTCCACGTCGCCGAGCCTTGCCAGACGGGCGGTACCGCCGAGCGGTGCGAGGTACGCATCGTCGGTTGGCTGCGTGAAACCTGTGATACCGCGCAGCCAGCGCATGTGCAGCAGCCAGACATCGCGTATCTGGCAGGACTGATAGATCGTGTGGCGCTCCAGCCAGCTCGCCGCGCTCAGCGGCGAGAGCTGTACCTCGATGGCGAGGCGTTGGCCGCCTGGCCACCGAGCCAGCACATCAGCACGCTGGCCAGTTTCAATGACCACCTCCATCTCGACCGAGGCATCAGGGTAGCGTTCGCACAGCCAGCGCCACATGGCGAGTTTCATCGCCTGGTGCGGAGGACTATCCGGCTCGCCATAGCGATCGAGGCACGGCGCGTCGCCGGCGTGGGCAAAGTGGGCGCGGCGAACCGCTCCGTGCCGGTAAAGCACGCGCTGGTCGCAATTGGCGCAGTGGAGCAGACCCTCGCGCGATAGCGCGCGGAGTTGAGGCTCGCTGGAGGGATCGGCGACTGTGAATCGGACATCGTCCGGTCCAAGCGCCGTAAGCATCCGTGTAATCTCAGGCATAACACTATTGTATCCGGCAGCAGCGGGCGAGAAGACATGATCACAATGCGACGCGTCAGCATGATGCCATCGGATCGACGCCTATTATATGTGAATAGCTTGGCTGTGGCGCCGATGACGCCGCTTGCAAAGTGAACATTGCAGTTGGGCGGGCGGATGGAGGAAGGACTATGTGCCGGCTGCGACACTCAGGTGCTGTTGGTCGAGGAGTGGCATTAGAGCTGCGGGGATATAGCGAGCGATGGTCAGGATCTCGTCGAGCAGGAGCGGGCGGTTGAGGTGGCGGCTAAAGTAGGTGTAGAGCTTGAGGAGGGTTGGTATACTGCCGGGGCTTTTTCCGTTTTCGATGTCATAGAGGACCATATGCTGGAGGCCGATTGCGGCGGTGACCTCAGGAATCGCGATCGGGGCGCGCCGCTCTTGGACGCGCCCCAGCTCTATGCGGAGATCTTCGGTATGCCAGGTGTATGTGTGCGGTTCGGTTGGGAGCGAGGGGAGCGGAGGGAGCGGATCAGGCCGGGGAACGTCGCGGATGAGGTCATGCAGCATCCAGACATCGCTGGGGTACGTCGCCGCCAGGAGGCCCAGCACGCCGCCGGCGAGCCGGGCAAAATTGGCGACCGTCAGGCCGGCCTTACCCGACTCGACTCGTGAGTACCAGGTCGAGTGGAAGCCAAGCGCGCTGGCCAGTGTGGAGCTGGTCAGCGCGGGATAGCGCTCGCGCAAGCGGACGCGGCACGCACGTAATCCCTCATGTTCGTCGGTCCATCCAGCAGCCATAGATCCCTCGCGAGTCAGTCATTGAAATGCAGCATACCACACCGCAACTACCCCGGCAACCGTAAAAAGACCGATTGTATTGCCTATCACACATACTGCTCACAAAGTATCTATAAGGTTCAGTATAGAGTTTTACAGCTCAGAAGATACATCAAAAGTCGTAGAAAAATTGCCCGGAAGATCAGACTTTAGACGGAGTGAAGTTGACGGTTAGCGTGGTATTATGCCCTCAGTAACCGTCAAGAATATGTACAGCGTCCAGATTTCTATTGGAAAGTTTCGGATCAATGCACAGCGTGACCAGCCAAATTTCCATATGCGGCCCTGTGGCTGAGGTCGAAGACCTCATCACCACCACGCGTACGTTGGCCTTTCAGCCGGAAGTGTTCCGCGGCGACGCCAATCTTTTGTCGCGGATGGCTATCGTGAAGCAGCAATCCGACGGGGCGCTGCGGCGCCTGAAAGCGTTGGTCAAGTCCTTACTGGCGGCATCGGTCGCCAACCCGGCATACGTGACATAACCCGGTTTTCAGCGGTCGCGATCGGCCGCTGCGCCGGGTCAGCCACACAGGCAGATCCGGCGCAGCGGCTTTTTGTATCCAGTTATCATCGGGGTGTAGCTCAACTTGGCGGAGCGCCTGCTTTGGGAGCAGGAGGCCCCTGGTTCAAATCCAGGTACCCCGACCACACTTACTTAGGAGTTCTCAGTGTTGTATCTGACGCGCAATCTCGAATGGCAATCAACAGGCGAGCTGGGGCAGTGCCCCGAGCATAGCGTCGCCATGCCGTCGATTGCCTTCGTGGCGCGGCGTGATATGACATAACCCGGAGTGTCCAGGTGGGTTCCTTCCACCGCTGCTCCGGGCCACCCGCAAGGGACTCGGAGCAGCGGTTTTTTGTACCTATCGGGGAGTAGCGCAGCCTGGTAGCGCGCGTCGTTCGGGTCGACGAGGTCGCAGGTTCAACTCCTGTCTCCCCGACCATATTGCCGAGTTGTGTAACGGTAGCACGCGAGGTTCTGGCCCTCGTAGTCCAGGTTCAAATCCTGGCTTGGCAGCCATAGGGGTATAGCTCAATTGGCAAGAGTAGCGGTCTCCAAAACCGCCCGTCCAGGTTCAAGTCCTGGTGCCCCTGCCACAACCAGACTCGCCAACGGCAGCGCTACGGCCCTGTTTGCGGCGCGAGGCGAAGCGATCGGCGCTCCGCCGCACCTTAACAATCGAGCCTTTCTTTTCTGGGACGGCCCGGCGCGAGCAACCTGCGGCGCCGCTCGTCGGCGGGGCAGGCGCTCCGGGACCGTCCCCACACATGCCGTTGATGCGCGGGTGGACGCGCGCCAGTCTGTAAAACTGGTAGCCTTCGGGTGATGGTCAGTTCGAGCCTGACCAACGGCACCAATGGGCGGCGACCTGTTGCCGCCGCGTCGTGCTCCATTGGTCGGGACGACGCGGCGGCAGACCTGCCGCGTTGCATTGTTCCGATCCGGTGAGGGGTGCGATGCAACACAGCGGCAGGTTCGCCCTCAATAATCCAGGCTCGTTTAACGGTAGGATGCGCGGTTGTTACCCGCGTCGTGGGGGTTCAAATCCCTCGCCTGGAGCCAATGTCTCAGCTCGCAGGGTGCGAGCGATGCGGAGCCCGTCCTACCGCTGCCCTGCGGGGATGTGCGGCGACGGAGGCCGGCGGACGGCCGGCGAGCTGGGACGAGTATCCTGGGGATGCACAGTTTCGACGTGGTAGCGTGGATCACGGCCGCAGAGCGGCTCCGGCCCTGAAGGCGCACAGTCAGAGGGTGACGTCGTGATCGAGCGAAAGCACACGCTGTTGCGGACACGGGAGCGACGCCCGTCATCTCCACCATCCACGCGTGGCGCAGGAGCAGCGCGGCATCCTGATATGATGATGGATCTGGTGCAACTCCAGGCGCGTGGACCATTTGTTCCATAGCTTAAAGGCAAAGCACCGGACAGCTCGGCCAAACCGATCGCGAGCGGGGCGGCGGGTTTTTCGCTAGGCGAGGTGCTGATAGCCGGCGAATGACGGAAGTTGCTGGTTCGAGCCCAGCCAGGAGCGCCAATTGCGGGCGTAGCTTAGACGGATAAAGCACCAGGTTGCGAACCTGGAGAGCGTTGGTTCGAGTCCAACCGCACGCGCCATACCTTACAGCGACCTGAAGGTCGGGAACCCTGCGCCGGCATGGAGCGGGGCGGCGTCCAACGGCGGTGGAGGGGCCGGGCGCCAGCAGTGGCCACATAGCTCAGCGAATCAGAGCGCTGCTCTCCGAAGGCAGAGATCCCAGGTTTGAATCCTGGTGTGGTCGCCATTTTGGCCTCATAGCTCAGCACAAAGAGCGCCGGTCTGCGAAGCCGGAGGTCGCAGGTGGGATTCCTGCTGAGGTCGCCATACGGTGTCGTGGTGTATCAGAAGCATTGGGCCCTGTCAAGGCTCAGGGGCGAGGGCAGCACTCGTCGACACCGCCATTTGCCGCTTTGGCGTAACAGTAGCGTCGCCGGCCTGTACCCGGCGGGTGTCAGTGCAAATCTGACAGGCGGCTCCATTGGGGATGGTGTACTCTCACAGCATCGGCGTACACGCGCTCATCAGTTGAGCATCACTCTTGCACAGTGAAACCGGCGCAAATCCGGCGGCCGCAAGGCCATCGCCGAGGCGACTCGTACGTTCCCCGAACTATCACAGTGGTTTCTGGAGAACATCACAGTAGATTTTTGGGCCTTTAGCTCACGATTAGGAGAGCGCCGCGCTGGCAGTGCGGAGGTAGCGGGAGCGTCGCCCGCAAGGTCCACCAATGGGCTGTTCGTCCAACGGGAGGACGCCGCCATCGCACGGCGGAGATAACGGTTCGAGCCCGTTACGGTCCACCATATCGACCTGTGGCTCAATGAGTAGAGCGCCTGGTCCACATCCAGGAGGTTGCAGGGGCGGAACCTGCCAGGTCGACCAGAGCAGTACGGCACCAGGAATGCCGTTTCGCCCGTATGGGCGGATAGTTTAAGGGGAGAACACCCCCACAGAGGGGGAGATGACCGCCGTTCGACTCGGCCAACACCCACCACCGGGCACACGGCCAGCCACAGGGGCCGGCTGGTGGCCCACCTGGGGCACTAGCTCAACGGGAGAGCATCCGCCTTGCAAGCGGACGACAAGGGTTCGACCCCCTTGTGCTCCACCACGGCCAATAGCTCAATCTGGTGAGAGCAGCACTCTGATACAGTGCCGGTTGAACGTTCGAGTCGTTCTTGGCCGACCATGACAAGTGGCACCCTGCTGGTGCAGGGCTATCCTCCCGCCCGTCACGCGCGAGGCGCCTCGCGCGCGGCAACGAGCAGCTAACGAACGGGGGGACGATGGGCGCGGCGCCGCTCAAGGTGCCACGCGGCCGACGATGGGGGCGCTCATCGCCGTCGCAGCCGTGCCCAATCTGGTTCGTCTCATTTTGACGCGGAGGGGAGCAGCAG
>LJCR01002120.1 GCA_001399705.1 Kouleothrix aurantiaca | reverse complement strand
TGCCGCACCAGCGGCCAGACCTCGCGGGCCAGCCAGAGCGCGCCCTCGGCGTTGGGCGGGTGCAGGTAGTTGCCCACAAACAGCACCTCGTCGGCGGCGCGCGGGTCGCGGCACACCGGCCACTCGGCCAGATCAATCCCGGACGGCACATACTCCACCGCCAGGCGGGGCAGCCAGCGCCGCAGCGCGGCAGCATCCACATCGCTCAGCGTAATGACCAGATCGCACTGCGGCAGCGCGCGCAGCTCGTAGGCCCACAGGCTCAGCGCGCCGAGCCAGCGGCGCGCGCGCAGGCGCGGGTTGCGCTCCTGCCGGGCGCGGCGCACCTGCGCCAGAAAGGCGACGTTGTGAGCGGTGCACACCACCAGCGCGCTAGTCGCGCGCGCGAGCCGGGCGTACTGCGCCATGCTGGTGAACTCAAGCTGCACCACGTCGGGCGGGGCGGCGGCCCAGGCGCGGCGGGCGTAGGCTTCCAGGCCGGCGGAATATTCCAGCCGCACTGCGGGCGGGTCGAGGCCGGGGCCGCGCCGGGGCGTGGGCGGGAATGCCTGCACCGAAGCACATACATCGGCGAGCGGCCCCCAGCGCAGCTGTGCGGGATTGGCGGCCAGCGCGGCGAAATGCACGCCGTAGCTGCGCGCCAGTTGCTGCGTTGTGCGCAATATGTGCGCGGTGCCGCCCGAGAGCGGCGGGAAAGGCGCGACCGGCGAAAGGATGTGGAGCGTGGGCGTCATTGTTCTTGCTCGCGCAGGTAAACGGGAACCCCGCCGCGCACGCTGTTCACCAGCCAGAGGCGCGTGGCGGCAGCCAACCCCGCGCGCGTCAGCACGCGCTCGCGCACCTCGCCGCGTGCCAGCAGCTCGGCGCGCATGGTGCCGGGCAGCAACCCGCAGTTCAGCGGCGGGGTGAACAAGTGCCCCGCGATTTCGGCCACGAGGTTGCCGATTGTAAACTCAGTCGCTTCTTCTTCCTCATTCCATAACAATACATCAAAGGCATCGGGCGCTTCGGCGCGGCGCGTTTCGTAGGTGGCGCGGTGCGTGGTTTTGTGGAACAGAAAGCGATCGCTGGCTGAAACCGGCGTGCGCGCCCAGCGTACCGGCTGCGGCAGAGCTGGCGCGGGCGGGAGCGGTTGATACTCGGCGCGCGCCACGCCGCGCTGATCGACCAGCAGGCGCACGCGCCACAGGCCCGGCCCGGCAGCGCGGGCGGCGCCATCGAGCGCAGCGTCGATGGCGGGCGGG
>LJCR01002118.1 GCA_001399705.1 Kouleothrix aurantiaca | reverse complement strand
CGGGGCGACTTTCAGCACCGCCGCGCTGCCCGGCACCCGCAGCGCCGCGACGTCGATCTGGGCGGCTAGCCGGCCATTGTACAGAATACCCACCGTGTCGCAGAGCTGGTCGATCTCGTCGAGATAGTGCGTGGCCAGAAAAATTGTATGGTTGCGGCGCGCCAGCTCGCCCAGGAGGTTAAGCATCTCGCGCTGGCCGGCGGGGTCGAGCCCGCTGGTTGGCTCGTCGATCAGCAGCATATCGGGGTTCGCCAGCAGCGCCTGCGCGATCCCGAAGCGCTGCAACATGCCCTTGGAGTAGACTGCCAGAACGCGCTCAGCCGCATCGCTCAGGCCAACGATTTCGAGCGCATCGTCGACGCGGCCAGCCAGCTCGCTCGCCCGCAGGTCGCTGAAGCGCCCCAGGTAGCGCAGGTACTCGCGGGCAGTGTAGCGCAGGTGGTAGCGCAGCCGCTCGGGCAGGTAGCCAAGCCGCCCGCGCACCAACTCAAGGTCGCGCTCGCCGAACAATTTCAGCGTGCCCCGGGTGGGCCGCAGGAAGCCGAGCATGAGGTGAATCAGCGTAGACTTGCCCGAGCCGTTTGGCCCCAGCAGGCCATAGACCTGCCCGGCCGGTACGCGCAGATCCAGCCCGCGCAGCACGCTTACGTCGTCGTACGATTTGTGCAGGTTTTCGGCTTCTATCGCGTCCATGCTGTTTCCTGCAAATATGTTTCGTTACCGCGTTACCACGGCCAGATAAACCGCCCCGGCCAGCGCCAGCGGCAGCGCCCAGCGCCAGCACCAGCGCAGCGCGCCCGGGAGCGTCATGCGCGGCGTCAGCACGCTGATTTGCCGCAGCACCAGGGCGAATACCACAAACAGCCCGGCAATAATCGCCAGCCCGGCCCACGGCATGATCGCGCTGGTAGCGCGCCCGGCCAGCGCCGGCGGCACGCTTGATCCATCGAACGCGGGCAGCACTGCCACGCTCAGGGCCGCCAGCAGCGCCGCGCCGCGTGCGAGCCGTGCAAAGCGTACCAGAGCGGTGGTGGGTGCGTCAAGCCCGGCTTCGGCGCCGGCCGCGCCCAGGCTGCGCTCCGCGCCAAACGGCCCCAGGCCGATTGCGGCGGGCAGGGCCCAGCAGGCCGCCCAACGCCAGCAGAAGGTGCCCCGGCGCGCGCAGCGGCGAAAGCCCGACCGCGCCCCACAGGGCGCTGCCGGCGGCCAGCCAGAACACGCAGCGCCCAGCCGCGCCGATCTGGG
>LJCR01002117.1 GCA_001399705.1 Kouleothrix aurantiaca | reverse complement strand
GGTGGCGCATCACGATATCGCCCATCGTCGACGACGCGATCTCCTGCTCGTCGAGCGCCATGATCGCCGCCTCGACATCATTCGCGAACTGATCGAGCTGCTGCGCCGACACTGGCCGGCGGTAGCAGGCCGTGCGCACGCCGCGCATCATCTTCTCGCGGTCGTACGGCTCGCGCTCGCCATTCTTTTTCACCACCGTCAGGCTCACCGACTCCACGCGCTCGTAGGTTGTAAATCGCTTGCCGCAGGCCGGGCATTTGCGCCGCCGGCGGATCGATTCGCCACCACTGAGCTTGCGCGTATCGATGACATCGCTATCAGGGTGTTGGCAGAACGGGCAGCGCATGGCCATCCAATCGCGTATCGGGCAGGTTCAGCATTGGCTCGTGAGCATTGCGGCGCATTATAGCATAGGCATGCCCCTGCGCCAAACATCGGCGGCGGCACAGTTCATGCTAGGGGTAGGGTGGAGCTGCGCTGCTGCGAGTGCCCCCCCGCGATCTGTTACAATACGTATTGAGAATATCTATCCCTCCAGGCAAATGCCTAATTCACCGCGCCAATGTTGGCGAGCCGCTGCGCCATAGCGATGCGCGTTGCCGCGCGTGCTTGGCCCGGAGTTCTTCAGCTTGTCTTAATTCGGTCCTAATGATGGCGTGGTACCGTACGCTCGCGTGCAGCAACAAACAACAATGGAACAATACATTTTACAAGAAAGTAGAGAGGATCAGGTGTTGAACCAGCAATCGTCCCCGCCCCCCAGCATCGCGCGACCGGCTGCCGCCGTTCCGGCCACGTCCAGTTTTCGCCTTCCAGCAATTGCCCTTGCAGTTTTGGCGCTGATTATTGCCTTTGCGGCGCTGCTGCCGTTTGAATATCGTGTGGCTGTCACGCTTGGTATTGTGCAGGGTCTTGGCGAATTTTTGCCGATCTCGTCGTCGGCGCATTTGATTTTAACGCCCTGGTTTTTTGGCTGGCCCGATCCCGGGCTGACCTTTGATGTCGCGCTGCATGTCGGCACGCTGGTAGCAGTTGTTGCCTACTTCTGGCGCGATTTGCTCAAGCTTGTGCTGGCCGCGCCGCGCCCTCGCACGCCCGATGGCCGCCTGGCCTGGTTGCTGGTGCTTGGCGCGATCCCCGGCGGCCTCGCGGGCGTCCTGCTCGACGACCTGGCCGAGCAGGCGTTTCGCAACCCGCTGCTGATTGCAGGCACGCTTTCGCTGATGGGCCTGGGCCTGTATTTCGC
>LJCR01002116.1 GCA_001399705.1 Kouleothrix aurantiaca | reverse complement strand
GCTCCAGGTTGCGCACGCCAGCCTCGTAGGTGTAGTGGCGAATCAGGTGGCGCAGCGCTTTTTCGCCAAACTGCACGTTGTAATGCTCGGGCGTCATGTCAACGCCATTGCTGTGCTCGTCGAGCGTATCAAGAAGCTCGGGCGCGAGGCCGTTGGCTTCGAGCTGCTTGGGAACCAGGAACTGGCGGGCGATTTGCAGCTTTTCTTCTTCGGTGTAGCCGGGCAGCTGAATGACCTCCATGCGGTCGCGCAGCGGCGGCGGGATGGGGTCGAGCAGGTTGGCGGTGGTGACAAACATCACCCGCGAGAGGTCGTAGGGAATATCGAGATAGTGGTCGGTGAAGGCGTTGTTCTGCTCGGGATCGAGCACTTCGAGCAGCGCGGCAGACGGGTCGCCGCGGAAGTCGCTGCCGAGCTTGTCGATCTCGTCGAGCATAAACACCGGGTTGATCGTACCGGCGTCTTTCATGGCCTTGATGATGCGGCCGGGCAGCGCGCCAATGTAGGTGCGGCGGTGCCCGCGAATCTCGGCCTCGTCGTGGATGCCGCCGAGCGAGATACGCACGAAATGGCGTCCCAATGCCTCCGCGATCGAGCGGCCCAGGCTGGTTTTGCCCACGCCGGGCGGCCCGACAAAGCACAGAATTGGCGATTTCAGGCGCGGGCCAGCAAGCTGGCGCACCGCCATGAACTCAAGCATGCGCTCTTTGATCCTGGGCAGGCCGTAGTGGTTCGCATCCAGCGTATGCGCCGCATCGATCAGGCTGTCGGTGTCATCGGTTTGCTGTGCCCACGGCAGGTCGAGCAGCCAGTCGAGGTAGGTGCGCAGCACGCTATACTCGGGCGCGGCCGGCGACATGGCTTCCATGCGCTCAAGCTCGTCGAAGGCTTTGAGCTGGACTTTTTCGGGCATGCCGGCGTGAAGAATGCGCTCGCGCAGCTCGAGCAGCTCGCGCTGCAGCGGATCTTCCTGGCCAAGCTCGCGCTGAATGGCCTTCATCTGCTCGCGCAGAAAGAACTCGCGCTGCGATTTATCGACCTCTTTCTGCACCTGGGTGTGAATGCGCGTTTCCAGCTCAAGCACGTCGAGCTCTTGCGTGAGCATAATGGAAAGGCGGCGCAGGCGCTCTTCCGGGTCGATCGTTTCGAGAATCTCCTGGCGGCGCGGCACGTCCAGCGGCAGGGTCGAGGCGATCAGGTCGGCCAGCCAGCCCGGCTCGTCGACATTCATTGCCATAATATACGAA
>LJCR01002114.1 GCA_001399705.1 Kouleothrix aurantiaca | reverse complement strand
GTCGATCACCGGGCACTGGCTGATCGGCGCGGTGAAGCGCGCGTTGGCGTGCGCGGCCTTGCGCCCGCAGTCGGGCGTCCATTCCTGGCCGGTCCAGTCGATCAGGTGCGCGGGCGGCTGCTTGGTCATGCCTTCCCACCACACATCGCCGTCGTCAGTCAGCGCGACGTTGGTGAAGAATCGCGTTTTTGGTGATCGAGGCCATGGCGTTCGGGTTCGACTGCTCGGAGGTGCCGGGCGCGACGCCGAAGAAGCCGTTCTCGGGGTTGATCGCGTAGAGTTTGCCGTCCGCGCCGGGCTTGATCCAGGCGATGTCGTCGCCGACGGTGGTGACTTTCCAGCCCTCAAACGACTCGGGCGGGATGAGCATGGCGAAGTTGGTTTTGCCGCAGGCGCTTGGGAAGGCCGCCGCCACATAGGTCTTCTCGCCCTTGGGCGACTCAACGCCAAGGATGAGCATGTGCTCGGCCAGCCAGCCTTCGTCGCGGGCGAGCACGCTGGCGATGCGCAGGGCGAAGCATTTCTTGCCCAGCAGCGCGTTGCCGCCATAGCCCGAGCCGTAGCTCCAGATCGAGCGCTCTTCGGGGAAGTGCACGATGTACTTCTCGTCGCGGTTGCACGGCCAGGCTACGTCCTGCTGGCCCGGCTCGAGCGGCGCGCCGACCGAGTGCAAACACGGGATGAACTCGCCATTCTCGCCCAGCACATCGTACACAGCCTTGCCCATACGCGTCATGATGCGCATGCTGGCGGCAACGTAGGGCGAGTCGGAGAGTTCGACGCCGATGTGCGCGATATTCGAGCCGAGCGGGCCCATGCTGAAGGGCACGACATACATCGTGCGGCCGCGCATACAGCCGTCGAACAGGGCCGTGAGCTTTTCCTTCATTTCGCGCGGGGCCATCCAGTTGTTGGTCGGGCCGGCGTCGCTCTTGCTCAGGCTGCAGATGAAGGTGCGATCTTCGACGCGCGCGACGTCGCTGGGGTCCGAGCGGGCCAGAAAGCTGTTCGGGCGCCTGGCCTGGTTCAGCGGAATGAGCGTGCCGGCTTCGACCATGCGGCCGCACAGCCGATCGTACTCTTCCTGCGATCCATCACACCAGTACACGTCCTCGGGCTTGCACAGCTCGACCATTTCTTCGACCCATGATCGAAGGCCAGCGTGGTTCACATAGGATGGAAACTCCATGGAGTGCCTCCCTTACCGTATTACTTGATGCTCCCACCTGCGGCAGCCACCAGCTACCG
>LJCR01002113.1 GCA_001399705.1 Kouleothrix aurantiaca | reverse complement strand
GGAGCAGATCGCGCGCTGGCAGCGCCTGACGCGGCTGGAGCGGCGCTACTACTTCAAGCAGGCCGACCTCGGACCGAACGAGACCCCGCGCGGGCTGCGCGAGGGGCCGGACGGCCGCCTGATGCTCGGCTACCAGCGTGGGAAGGCCGACAGCCGCCGTGCGCCCGCTCCCGTCGTCGCGCAGGGCGCGCTCAACGTCGCAATGGCCATCCGCCTGATGGACGAGGCCGAGGCCGAGGCCGCGCGCGCCGCCGCGGATCTGGCCGCCGCCCAGGACGCGCCGTCCGGCGCGGCAGGCGACGCTGCAACAGGGCCCGGAAGCGCCGCTCAGAGCGGCTTCTTGCGCGCGTTTGACGCGCATGAGCCGGCCGACATCGCCGATTAACATCTACGCTCCGAGGGTATAATGCTTATACTTATCGCGCTCGTGCTGCTGCGGAGCGCGGCCTACGCCGCGCCGCTGGAAGAGTGCGAGCGCTACCGCCACCAGTGCAAGACCATGCGGACACATCTCAAGACGCCATCCAGACGCTGGATCTGTGCCCGTGCGGGACAGAGAATTAGCCGATGACACTATCACTTTTCGAGGCACGTATCCGCCGCCTGCGCGAGACCGGCGTTGACCCGGTCATCGCGACGCCAATACCGCTTGCCGACCTGTGGGAGCGGGCGCGATCCGATTCCGCCTACCGATTGGGCCGTCTGATTGCGGTGCGGACGCCGCTCTGGTGGCGCGCCGGCGCGGCGCACGACCTGGACAGCGGCGACGCGTGGGTGCGCTGGTACCCCGACGCCCCGGAGCGCAGTCTGCGCAATCTGCTGCACGAGCTGGCGCATAACCGCCGCAAGACGCAGCTTCCGGCCACGGTCGCCGACGACTGGCGCGACGAGCTGGAGACCTGGCTGGAGGCCGCGGCGATCGCCGCGGCCTGGGGATTGGACCTGTTTCCCGCCGACATCCTGGACGAACTCTGCTCCCTCACCGAGCAGCTTAGGGTCGAGCACCAGGCCGCCGCCGAGCTGGCCGGGACCACCGATCCGCGGCTGGCCCGCGCGGCGCACATCGCGCTGTGTGACCTGGCCGAGGCCCGCGGCTGGGACGGCGCGACGTTTGAGGACGCGCTCTACGGCGTCCACCGCGACGCGGCCGTGAACGACGCGGCTGTGGGCTTCGATCGTACGGCGCTGCGGAGTGTGTGGAGCATCGGCCACGGGACCGGCGGCCCATTCGGCGCCTTCCAGATCGCC
>LJCR01002115.1 GCA_001399705.1 Kouleothrix aurantiaca | reverse complement strand
GCCAAGAAGTGGCAGCGGCGCGACAACCCCTACCACGCGGTTGGCGACGCGCGCTACCCGTATGTGCTCACGACCTACCGGCTCACCGAGCACCACGCGGGCGGCATTCCAACCCGCATGGTATCTACCACGGCCGAACTTCAGCCCGAGGGCTTTGCCGAGATTCCGCCCGAGCTGGCGCGCGAAAAAGGCATCGAAAACCTCGACTGGGTGGTGATCTCGACGGCGCGTGGCGCGATTGAAACGCGCGCGCTGGTGACCGAGCGCCTGTGGCCGCTGGAGATCGACGGCCGGCGCGTGTTCCAGATCGGCCTGCCCTGGCACTTCGGCTGGGAAGGCTACGCCACCGGCGATATTGCGAACACACTCTCGGCAATCGTTGGCGACCCGAACACGACCATTCACGAAGGCAAGGCATTTACCTGCGACCTGCGCAAAGGGCGGCTTGTGCGGAGATAAGATGACACGATGACTTGATGACAAGATGACATCGCAGCGCTTCGGATCATCGTGTCAACGAAAAGAGAGTAGCCACCAAATGAGTATTCACCCGCGGGCGCTTGAGCATACACAATCGATCCTGCCGGCGCTGATCCCCGAGGAGGCGGTGCTGACGGCTGGCACGCGCATCGAGCCGGGCCGCGCCTATGGCTTCTTCACCGACACAACCGTGTGCATCGGCTGCAAAGCCTGCGAGGTTGCGTGCAAGGAATGGAACGCGCTGCCCGCCGACGACATTGGGCTGACCGGCCAGAGCTACGACAACACTGGCGCGCTTTCGGCCAACACCTGGCGGCACGTCGCCTTTGTCGAGCAGATCAGCAAGGGCGGCGAGCGCGCCACCGAAATGCCGCCCTTCCAGAGCAACTGGCTGATGATGAGCGACGTGTGCAAGCACTGCAACCCGGCGCCCTGCCTGGAGGCCTGCCCGACCGGCGCGCTGTTCCGCACCGAGTTCGATACCGTGGTGGTGCAGCAGGATATCTGCAACGGCTGCGGCTACTGCGTTCCGTCCTGCCCGTTCGGCGTGGTCGATCTGAACTTCCTCGACGGGCACGCCCACAAATGCACGCTCTGCTACGACCGGCTGAAAGGCGGGCTGGAGCCGGCCTGCGCGAAATCGTGCCCGACCGACGCCATTCAGTTTGGCGCGCTCGACGAGCTGCACGAGCGCGCCGAAAAACGGGTGGCGGCGCTGCACGAGCCGGGCGTGCCGAACGCTTACCTGTATGGCGCACCCGGCACACC
>LJCR01002112.1 GCA_001399705.1 Kouleothrix aurantiaca | reverse complement strand
CGCCGCGGAGGTTGACCTCGAGCACACTATCCCACAGCTCGGCGCTCACATCCAGTGCGGGTGCCATGGGGAAGATGCCAGCGTTGTTCACCAGAATGTCGAGCCGGCCAAACAGCTCGACGGTGCGCTGCGCCATGGCGCGGATCGACGCGGGCGCGCGCATATCGGTCGGGCAGCTTGCCACGGTGCGGCGGGCGTCGCGCAGCCGCGCAGCCTCTGCTTCTGCAGCGGCCGTATCTACATCGGCGATCATCACCGAAGCGCCGGCCTCGCTCAAGCGCTCGACAATGCCCAGCCCAATGCCCTTCGAGCCACCCGTCACGATCGCACTTTTGCCGCGCAGATCAAAAAGCTGCGAGATTGCCAGTGTTTCCATACTGCCACCTCTTTCTGGGCAGCGCACACGCCGCCCATGCTGAGTATAGCGCGCAGGCCGAGCCAGGTGCGGGAAGAGGCGGCAACTCGCAGTGAAGGTTTGGTTTTCTCGTTTTTACCACGAAGACACCAAGGCACGAAGGGAAAGCGGAGGAAGCAGGAAGAATCATCTTCTATTGCAAAGATCGATCAGTTAGGCCACAGAGAGCACAGAGAGCACGGAGAGTTGCGGGTAGAATGTTGCAGGTTAGCACGTTTCAGGTTGCAGGCCTAATCCCAAAACCCCAGACCCTAAACCCCTACGCGGTTCTGTGGTTCTGCGGTTCTGTGGTTTTGCGGTTCGCAGGCCCAACCTGCAACGTTCCAACTTTTCAACCTTCTAACATTCTATCGAGGCACTATGGAGCGCTACATCCCAACGCTGATCCTGATCGGCACGGCAATCGTCTTTCACGGCATCCTGTGGGCGCGCAACGCGGCGTTTCTGTGGTCGCGCCGGCGCACCATCCTGGCTGTGATGCTGATCGCGGAGGTGTGGCAGCTCGTCACCGACCCGATCGGCGCGATCTGGGGCGCGTGGCGGATCAATGAGGCGCAGGTGCTGGGCATCTGGCTGTACGGCGTGGGCATCACGCCAATCGATAATCTGCTGGGCATTGCGCTGGTGAGCAGCGCCGCCGCCTGCGCCGTGCTGGTGTTCGGCTACAGCCCGCGCCGCTGGGTCTGGTAGGCTCATGCGCCCGCTTGAAATTGCCATTCTGCTGCTGCTGCTGGCCACGCTTGCCGGGGCACTGCTGCCGGCGCGGCCGCGCTGGTGGCGCTGGCTGCCTTTTGCGGCGCTGCTGGTGCTTGGCGCGCACGTGCTGGCCGAAGG
>LJCR01002109.1 GCA_001399705.1 Kouleothrix aurantiaca | reverse complement strand
GCCGAAATTCTGCTCCTCGCGCTCGATGCCGGTGAGGTAGTGCAGGTTGGCCGAGCGCTGCAGAAACAGCAGGTCGATGTTTTGCGCGGCCATCAGCTCCTGCACGCGCTGGAGGCGGGCGGTATAGTCTGGCATGGTTGCTTATCCTTATTTAGCCGAGAGGAAAACGGTTGAGCCACCGAGGTCTCGGAGACCACTGCGGAAAAGTATCAAACAGTACAGCTCGGTTGAAGTTCGCTTTTGGTTGCCGAGACGAAGGACGAGGGACGAATGACCACATTGGCTTCGTCGTTCGTCATTCGTCTTTGGTCACAACAGCAACGGACTTCCGCAAGGCTGTACCCGGTGATCTCAGTGTTCTCTGTGGCTTCATATACCTCAATGGTCTGGCAAACGGCCTACTGCACACTGTTCCGCAGCTGCGGGTCGAGCGCGTCGCGAATGCTGTCGCCCACGAAGTTGAACGCCATCACCACAAGAAAGATCGCCAGCCCCGGAAAGGCCGACATCCACCACTGATCGAAGAACTCGATCCCGTCGGCGATCATGCGGCCCCACTCGGGCGTGGCCGGGTCGGGCCCGAGGCCCAGAAAGCTCAGACCGGCGAACACCAGCACGGCGTTGCCAAGATCGATTGTGGCGACGACCACCGCGGGCGCAAGGCAGTTCGGCAGCACCGTGCGCCACAGAATGCGGCCCTCGGGCACGCCCAGCGCGCGGGCAGCCTGCACATAGTCATTCGCCTTCACCGAGAGCACCAGACCGCGCACCACGCGCGCGTAGCTCGGCCACCACACCACCACCATCGCCAGGATGGCGTTGATCAGGCTTGGCCCAAGCGCGCTGGCAATCGCCATGGCCAGAATAATGGTTGGGAAGGCCATAAACACTTCGGTGATGCGCATCATCAGCTCGTCGAGCCAGCCGCCCGCAAAGCCCGAGATCGCGCCAATCGCGGTGCCAACGATGCCCGCCAGCAGCACCACCGACAAGCCGGCCGGCAGCGAGAGCCGCCCGCCGTACAGCACGCGCGTCAGCACATCGCGGCCAAGCTGGTCGGTGCCAAAGGGGTGCGCCGCCGAAGGTGGCTTGAGGCGCTGCACGATTTTCTGTTCCAGCGGGCCATATGGCGCGATCAGCGGCGCAAGCAGGCTGATTAGCACCCACGCGATCACCAGCGCCAGACCCACCAGCGCCACCGGGTTTGCGCGCAGAAAGCGCCACGCCCGCGTCAGGCGCGAGGGCCGCACG
>LJCR01002111.1 GCA_001399705.1 Kouleothrix aurantiaca | reverse complement strand
GCGGCTCGACGAAGCCGCGGGCGGGCGCGCCTACCTGGGGCTGGCGCGCCCGACCGCGGCTTCGTCGAGCAGCGCGATATTGCCCGCGATATTGATCGGGTGGCAGGTGAAGGGATTGACCGCCGCAGGGCCCAGGCGCACCCGCCGCGTAGCGCGGGCGATCTCAAGCAGCGGCAGCCAGGCCGGCTGGTACAGCATGTCGTTGTAGACCGTCACACCATCAAAGCCATACGCTTCGCACTGCGCGGCCATCGGGCCATACGCGCTGAGCTGGTGGTCGGTCTGGAAGGCGATGGTGATGCTGTGCGGCGCTGTCATGGGCGCAGGTAGCGGTCGAAGAATTCGGCCATGTCGCTGTACATACGGCGCAGGTTGGCGCGCGTGCGCACGTAGTAGCACTCGCCAGGGTAGGTTTTGTACTCCACGGTTTTGTACTCGCGGCGCATCGCCTCCACAAAGCGGCGCGAGTCATCCGAGCGCGGCAGCAACCCTTCGCCATGCAGCACCAATGTGGGCGTCTGCGCCCGGCGCACATTGTAGACGGGCGAACAGTGGCGGTACACCGCCCGGTTCTGCTCGAAGTCGCCAAATTCATACTGCATAAGCTGAAGGTGGCGGCGCTCCTGCTCGCCCATCACAAACACCCAGTCGGCGTAGCCGGCATGCGGCGCGGCGGCCTGAAACTCGCCCGGCGCGTTGCACACCGCCGACATGCTCAGGCAGCCGCCGTAGCTCGTGCCGGTAATGCCGATGTGAGCGCCGTCGGCCCACTCCTGGGCGCGCAGCCAGTTCGCGCCGGCAATCGCGTCTTGCAGGTCGCCGTGGCCCCAGTCGCCGTTGTTCAGGTCTTCAAACTCTTTGCCATAGCCCGAGCTGCCGCGAATATTCGGCATCAGCACGGCATAGCCACGCGCCGCCAGAAACTGCGCCAGCGGGTCGAGCGCATCGTAGAACTGGCTGGTTGGCCCGCCGTGAATGTGCAGCACCGCCGGGGCACGCGTGCCGGGCGGCAGGGTCGGCGGGCGGTACAGGTAGGCGTGAATCGTGCGCCCGTCGAAGCTAAGGTAGCTGATTTTCTCGGGGCGAACCAGCCGGCCGCGCAGCCCCACCGGCAGCGTGTCGGTCACGCGCCGCGCCACGCCGCTGGCCGCGTTCACCAGCCACAGGTCTTGCGTGTCGTCGGGCGCGGCAAGGAAGAAGGCGATTGTGCTGCCGTCGGGCGACCAAACTGGTGCGGCGCACACGCCCTGC
>LJCR01000211.1 GCA_001399705.1 Kouleothrix aurantiaca | reverse complement strand
AGATGCACTATCGTGATCTCGCGACCAGTGAGCTAGTGACGATTAGTCTGCACGATGTATAGGGCCGTCCTCATCATAGCCAAGGTAATCACCGATGATTCCTGATGTCACTCGCGAAAAGATGCTTGATGCAATGGCGCACTTCGATGATGAACTGCGCGACAGCAAGGAATGGGATGATTGGGAAGAACAACGTAACCACCGCTACGCAATTACATATGGACAAAAACTTTATCCCGTCAAGCAAATCATTGCACTTGCGACCGGGACTCAGCGCAACAGTTTCTCTGGCGGGACCGAGGCAAACAGCTATGCTGAAGCGCGCGGGTTTACCGTTGTGCCCATAGAAGCCGAAAAAGAGAACACTGTGTGGCCACCTGTGCCTGTCGATGGCCCAGCGTTTGTTGTCATCCACGGCAAAGATGGACCAGCTCAGGTCTACGGCCACAGCTACTCGTTTAGCACCGATGCTGCGGGCGAGCCTGTACGGCTTATCAAAGCGATAAACGATTTCCAAGCAGGCGGTGCCCCCGTTTATCTTATTCTGTATCGCCCTGGTCCTCAATATGCATTCACAGCATGGGCGAAAGTACGTAGTGCACACAATGAGCCAGCGGGTATGTCAGAGGCTCAGACTGTCAGCCGCTGGACGCTCACGCTAGATCAGCACGAGTTTCCCGTTGCGTTGAGCTTGAAGAGTAATGCACTGGGCTTAACCAAACAGATTGCCTGGCTAGCAGACGGTTTGAAGACTGCGTTCAATTGGTATACGATTCGTCAGATCGAGCCCGCCCATTTCCTGTTGATCATTGCTGCTGCCCAGCAAGCCCTGCGCGAGCCGCGTGAACCAGAACCTGCGCCTTGGACGCCAACGCTGTATGCTGCGCCTGATGCGAACTTCTGGCGTATACATTTCCCACGCGATCTCTGGTCGGAGGCTTATCAGCATCATATGATCGGAATAGGCTTCGATGAGAATCCGACCGACCAGAGTGTGAAGCGATTCTACCGTATCAAAGCCGGTGATCGTATCGTAGCTTATGTGCAGGGCGGCACGATCGGTAGTTTTGGTGTAGTCACAGAGCCACACCGCAGTGACCAGCCACAAACCGGTGCTGCGGCAGCGCTGTTCGGTGGCGCCTATCGACGGCGCATGCGGGTTGCATGGGCCGATACGCCAGACGCGCCGGTGCCATTGCTTGAGGAGCTCAAGAAGCCGGAGCACACGCCGCTCTACAACCGCCTCAAAAATCCGCAGACAGTTACACCGCTCAGCCGCGAAGACTACGCCGAAATTCTCACAATGCTGGGGGTCGATGATGTCGGCACACCTGCCACCGAGACCCGCTTACCTTCGGCTTGGGTACGACCAAGCACCTATTGCGATTTCGTCCAACAACTTGATATGCACTCGTTGACGGCTACGCAGCTTGTGGAGGCTGCGCGCAAGCATGACTCGGCGCTCAATCCACTGATAGATGTTGATGGTTTCATTGAGGATATGCGCCGTTTACGACTTATCCGTGTGACTGGCGACGATCAATACGCACCTTGGGAGCACACGCGAGGTGATAGCACAACACTTCTCGCATTGGCTGTACTCGCGTTGCTGGTGCCAGTTGAAGGTTCGGCTGACACATATGCTCTTCCAGCGCGCCACATCGTTCGTCGTTTGCGCGCAGCAGCTAGTCCGCAACCAAACAGCGCCTTTGCCCCAGAGCTAGGCAGCGATCAATATAGGTTGTTAAGCTGGTATCGTGACGCAGGTATGGTGCAGCTAGACGAAGCGCAGGGCACCTGGATCGCTGTATCCGGAGCCCTCGATCTCCGCACGGGAGCTGATGCAGCTACAACGGCCTATAATACATTTGTCCAAACGTTGATTGCCGAGCTTGAGCAGGCGCTGCGAACCGATCTTGATCCTGTGAATGGTCGTTTGCCACCATCGCGTGACCTGGAAGGTTTCGTGCGTGCGCTTGGCCGTGATCTGCTGATCGATGAGCGCGTTGTTCGGCGGATCTACCGTTCATTGATGGCCGGTCGTCATATTATTTTGAGTGGCCCGCCTGGTACGGGCAAGACTGAACTTGCCATGCGCTTACCGCGCTTGATTTGGCAGGAAGCCGAGCAAACGATACCACGTTTGCCCGCTAGTCTGAATGAGCCGCCGGCCACAACCGCTCGTGAGCAACGGTATGGCTATGCGACACTACTTGTTACCGCGACCGAGGATTGGGGTGTCCGTGATGTGGTTGGTGGAATCGCCCCGCAGCTCGACGCTGACAAGCGCCTGAACTACGCGATCCAGTACGGCGCTTTAACACGCGCGGTGCTTCAGCACTACGAAGGCAGGGATCAAGGGCGCCAACTTCCACTTCAGCCACATGATCCAAAACGTGTGGATTACCGCGATGAAGTGCAGGATCGTTACCGTGGCATTTGGCTCGTGATTGACGAGTTCACACGCGCGCCTGTCGACGCAGCTTTTGGCAGCTTGCTAACAACACTAGGTGGCGGTGATCATGCGACATTGTCGGTTCCCGCGCCTGATGGAACCACTCGTGACATTCCCATGCCGGCTGATTTTCGGATCATCGGCACGCTCAATTCTTTCGATCGACATTTCTTAAATCAAATGAGCGAGGCTATCAAGCGGCGCTTCGACTTTATTGATATTCTGCCACCTACTCCGCAGAGAGCAGCCCAAGAGCGTGGCATCGCTGTTGCACGCGCACTCCGGCGTCTGGCTGACCAAGGCTTCCAAGAGATTGCGGTTTTGGGCGATCCTCCAAGTTATCGTTGGGCTTCTATCAGCGCTATGCCGGTCGTGCGCGATACAGTTATGCAGTATGAACTTGTGATGCCGAACGATGGCGAGGAAACTGCGGCACTTGGCTCACTTTGGCGGCTCTTCGATGCTATCCGTGTCTTTCGGAAGCTTGGAACTGCACAGCTCGTCGCGCTGTATACGAACCTCTTTGCAGGCGCTTTGGTTGGAATGCCTTGGGAAGAATCGCTTGATACCGCACTGGCCGACTCGCTTGCCGATCAACTCCAGGTGCTCACGAATGATGAACAGCGCGTAATCGACCTCTATCTCGATGATGCTGGAATGCCCGATCAGTTCGCCATAGATATGAACGCGCTTCTGAAGGACATGTCACCTGGGCGACGTGCCGCCATACGCAACTCACTGCGCGAAGCCGAACGAGCGCGTCACCCGCAACGAAGATCAACGATCGCGCGCGATGAAACTCAAGTCACGGTTGATCAGCTTGGGACAATTTTTTCGCTCGACACGCCTATAAGATTGACCGACGATAGTGTATTCCAGCGTCGATTCCACGATCTAGTTGGTGAGCGAGGTCTGTAGGATGGCATCAATCGACGAGTTTCTCGAACGTGATGCATTCCTGATGATGCAGGGCCGGCTGATTGAGCTCATGCTGCGTCATGATATGCCACGCTTCGATAAAACTTTTGACGAGCGCTTGGCGGATGGTCTGGATGACCCTCGTTTACAGCAGTATCGCGAGCTCGCAGTCTTGTTTTTCCTGCGTGATGAATTATTCAACGCTATTCTTCCAAAAATAAAGCGACGATTGAGCTTTGTTGCACCGCGCGAAATGCGGACTGAGCAGCTCCCCGCGCGTGGACGAATCGATTGGTCACGCACGATGGCCTTGAACATGCAGACTCTGCCAGGCGAACCTCCACTGCAAGTTCAGACACGCCAGCGACGACGGCATTTCGCCACACCTGAAAATGTCCTCACTGTAGCGACACTGCTTGAATATCAAGCGGCTGCGCAGCACATTCTCGATTCTGAGGTTGCCCACGATTATGCACAGGGTCTCCGACATCCGCTGAATGAAATAATCGATGCGTGTGTACGTGAACTTGCCTTCCCTCAGTTTGCCAGCTTGATGGGTGAGGCTACAATGGTCCTCGAGCAGCGATCTGAGCAGTCCCTCGCCAATCTTGAGGTGCAGGTGGTCGCGAACCTGCTACCTGGCCGCAACAGCGCCTACAATGATCTACTCATCTGGCGTAAGAAGCTGGCATCATTGAACTTGCTTGAACGCCAAAACATCGCGGCGTCACAACCAATGCTTGGCGCAGACCCAGACCAAGCGGATTTTTTGTATCAATACTGGCTATTCTACGAGCTGTTAGATCTGCTTCAGCGCCGCACATGTCTCACAAGTTGGGACGCAGCTGAGGCAACCGCGCTCTTTGTGTGGGGCAATGGCGAAAATCAACGCCAATACATACTCCGTCACGACCGCACCATCCGACACCACTGGCAGAACGCGCCCGGTGTGCGGCCGGATCTGTATATCTCACACGCAGTACGCCAAGAAGTGCGCGATGGCACAAAGCTGATCTGGCACGAGCCAGGGTTTGTCCTAGATGCAAAATACTACAAACCCCGCGATTCGTCACGTGCTCCCGCCAGCACGGTCAAACGCATGATCGCAGACCTACGCCTAACTGGTGAGCGACAGGGTGCGTTACTTTTCGCTTTTCAGCGCGGCGCTTCTGCTCCAAAAATATTAGCCAATCAGCCCATCGATCCTGGTGAGTATGAGCCCGATACGACAAACGCTCCACTGCTAATGAATAAACCCTTGTATCGAGTGACCCCGGATGGGCCAGCAGCTCAGCGCGGCGCTCCTGACGAGATGGTAGCAGTCTGGCGCGTCTGGCCGCGCTTAGGTAACGAAAGTGCAACTGAGCAGACTCTGATTACGCTACTCGACGAAGCCCATGCTGCACTTCGTGAACGCATCGAACCACGCTGTCATGGCATTTTTCTCGACGCGCTAAGCGTGCGTGAACGCAACGGACTAGCTGACCGTTATGGTCTGGTGCTTGACAACAAGGATGACCTTCTTATTTGCCCTAAGCCACATATCGGTCTCTGGCGCACTGATCTCGTCAGCCGCACGCAACATTGTTGCCGTGACGCGCGTGTGTGTCATATCGTCGGCCAGACACAGGCGCGCCCTCCTGTGCGCCCACCACGTAGCGCAGAAGATCTTCTCCGCGAACTTCAACATATCTTCGAGCAAGCTGGCGATGGTGAACTCGACAGTGAAGCCATCAACACAATCGCGCAGCAGGTCGAAGGACTCACGCGACGCTTTGCTGAGATTGCCGGGGCCTACAAACGCATTGATGTCTATTATC
>LJCR01002110.1 GCA_001399705.1 Kouleothrix aurantiaca | reverse complement strand
GATTGTCGCAAACGGCATGATCGGGGTCTCGTGGCCGAAGCGCGCGGCGCGGGTGCCAACTGATATTACCGAGGATCGCATTCGCGACCTGGCCCTTGCGCTGGGCCTGGTCGACATCAAAGTCTGTGCGGTCGATGTGACCTGGTCGGGGCTGAAGCTGGTCATCCCTGTGGCGGCGCGCCCGGTGGATGCCCACGGCAGCTCGCGCAGATAGAGGAGGCGCGCGCGAGATATCTCTACGCTGCAATGTACAAATCGCAATCGATACTAAGGAGACCGCACTCATGGCGAAAATTACCTTCATCGGCGCAGGGAGCACAGTGTTCGCCAAAAACCTGATGGGCGACATTTTGAGCTACCCGGAGCTGGCTGGCTCGACCATCTCGCTGTTCGACATTGACGACGAACGCCTGCGCACCTCGGAAATCGTGGCGCACAAAATCGCCAATACGCTCGGCGCGCCAGCCAAGATCGAAACGACCACCGATCGCCGCCGCGCGCTCGACGGCGCCGACTATGCGATCTGCATGATCCAGGTTGGCGGCTACAAGCCCGGCACCGTCACCGACTTCGAGATTCCCAAGAAATACGGCCTGCGCCAGACGATCGCCGACACGCTGGGCATTGGCGGCATCATGCGCGGCCTGCGCACCATCCCGGTGCTGCTCGACATGTGCCACGACATGGAGGAAGTCTGCCCCGACGTGACCTTCCTGCAGTACGTCAACCCTATGGCGATGAACTGCTGGGCGATCAGCCGCGCCACCAAGATCAAGACTGTGGGCCTGTGCCATAGTGTGCAGGGCACCGCCGAAGATCTGGCGCACGACATTGGCATCCCGATCGAGGAGATCAACTATGTCTGCGCGGGGATCAACCACGTCGCCTTCTACCTGCGCTTCGAGCGCAACGGCGAAGACCTCTACCCGCGCATTCGCCAGGTGATCGACGAGGGGCGCGTGCCCGACTGGAACCGCGTGCGCTACGAAATGCTCAAGCACCTGGGCTACTTCGTCACCGAGTCGAGCGAGCATTTCAGCGAGTATACGCCCTGGTTCATCAAGCGCGACCGCCCCGACCTGATCGAGCGCTTCAATGTGCCGCTGGATGAGTACATCACGCGCTGCGAAAACCAGATCGCCGGCTGGCACAAAATGAAGGCGCTGTACGAGAGCGACGAGCCAATTGAGATCGAGCGCAGCCCCGACTATGGCTCGCTGATCATTCACCCAATGGCAACCGGCACGCCGC
>LJCR01002106.1 GCA_001399705.1 Kouleothrix aurantiaca | reverse complement strand
CCCAGGCTGGGTAGCTGCAGCAGCGCTGCCTTCATTTCATCGGCCGAGCTCCAGCGCGCCGAAGCATCATATTCAAGCGCGCGCGCCACAATTGCGTCGAGCTCAGGCGAGATCGACGGGTTGATCTGGCGCAAGGGCCGCTCGTGGAAAGTGAATGGTGTTTCCAGGCGCGGGTCGCTGGCAGTCAGCAGGTGGTGCATCGTCGCGCCGAGCGCATACAGGTCGCCGCGCGGCTCGGCCAGGCCGCGATACTGCTCGGGCGGCGAGTAGCCCTCGGTGCCGATCATGGTGCCTTTGCGATCGCCGCGGTTGAGGTTGCGCGCAATACCGAAGTCGATCAGTACAATGCGCTCTTCGGGCGTTACCATCACGTTCGAGGGCTTGAGATCGCGAAACACCACCGGCTCGGGGCTGCGGTTGTGCAGGTAGGCAAGCACATCGCAGATCTGCACCGCCCAGCGCGCCACACGCTCTTCGCTCAGCGGGCCATGCGCTTCGTCGAGCACGGTTTCGAGGTCGTGCCCGGGCACGAGTTCCAAAATCAGGTAGAAGCGGCCATTTTCCTCGAAGAAATCGTACACCTTGGGGATGGCGGGGTGCTGCAGCGTGGCAAGCAAGCCCGACTCGCGCTCGAAGTTTTTCAGGTTCAGCAGGCGCGTGTTGGAATCGGGCGCGCTCTGGAACATTTCTTTGATCGCGCAGGGGCGCACCACATCCTTGAATCGCAGGTCGCGCCCGCGATACACCACGCTCATGCCGCCAACGCCGAGCGTGCCCTCGATCGCATACCGACCCTGGAGCACAACCCCGGGCTGCATAGTCGGCGCATGTGTCGAACGGCTTTCGGCAGCGGTATTCCCCAGCAGGTTGGTGTCGCCCTCGTCGTATGGCGTGGGCTGCGCCGCTGCGCCGATGCCTTTTGTCGTTCCCGCTTTCTTGATCAAGGGCATGCTTATCCTCCGCGCCGCATAAAGTAGGTGGGTGTTGCCATTCTAACCAGTCGAGGACATTGGCTTATTATAGATGTTTCACCGGCCCGAAGCAACTGCCCTGTGCAAAGGAATGCGCAACAATTCGGCAAGGTAGATTGCGAATTTCGGTAGTTGCGGTATACTCGCCAGGCAAAAAGCTTTGTTTGTCAGAACGTTCGACAAAGGGAAAAGGATACTCGCGCCATGCCAACTCGCGTGCTGATCACTGGAATCACTGGCCCGGTGGGCAGTTTTCTTGCCGACTATTTGCTGACCTTACC
>LJCR01002108.1 GCA_001399705.1 Kouleothrix aurantiaca | reverse complement strand
GTCTTCGTGCCTGGTGGCGAAAATAACGCGGCTGTTTCAATCATTACCGGCTCGTTCGATGGCGCGCTGCGCTTCTACCCGCTCGAGCGCGAAGCGCTGCTGAGCCAGGCGGCCTGCCGCGTCAACAGCAAGCTCAGCACAGCGGTGCTCCGCCCGCTCATCAACGACATCACGAACACCAGCCCGGAGTTCGATTACAGCACGTATTCCTGCCCGCTCGCGCTTGGGCAATAATGCACAGTGGCCGCCCGCCGGCCGTACAGAAAGGACACAGCAATGGCAGTGAAAGCACTTCTTGTTGGCATCAACAAGTACCCAAACCCCAAAGCCGAGCTGAACGGTTGCGTGAACGATGTCAAGCGCATGCATAGCCTGCTGACCGACACCTACGGCGTACCTGAAGCCGATGTGCGCCAGCTGACCGACAGCGCTGCCACGAAGCAGGCAATTGTGGATGGGTTGGCCTGGCTTGGCCAGCGCGAGGCCGGCGAAGAAAAACCGGTGCGCCTGTTCCATTTCTCGGGGCACGGTGTGCAGGTGCCCGATACCAGCGGCGACGAAGAAGATGGCACCGACGAGGCCCTCGCGCCCTATGACTACTCGTGGGATAACTACAATTCGTTTCTGCTGGACGACGAGCTGCACGAATTGTATACCAAAGTCGGCGACGATACACACCTTGTGGTGGTGATGGACTGCTGCCACTCAGGCACCAACCAGCGCGACCTGGAGAATGGCATCATCAGCCGCTCGCTCGGCCCCGACAACGACGAGCGCACCAAGATCGCGCAGGAAGTCGCCACCCGCCGAAAGCAAAATCAGCAGAAAGTCAAAGACATTGTCATGGGCCGGGTGCGCGAGCTGTGGCAGCGCGATGGCTCGCTGGCCACCGACGAGTCGCGACTTAACGCTATGATGGAAAAACTTATGCAGCAAACCCGCGAAGAGCTGTTTGGGCGGCGCGATGTAGCGGGAAATATTGTCCTGATCAGCGCCTGCCAGGATCGGCAGACCGCCGCCGATGCGCATCTGGGCGGCACCTACAATGGGGCGCTGACCTACTACCTCACCAAGACACTCACCGATTCCGGCGAGCAACTTGCATACAGCGCCCTGATCGATCAGCTCTCGAACGGTCTTGGCGACGACCCAGCGCTGAACGCGCCCGGCTTCGAGCGACAGATTCCGCAGCTTGAGTGCGATACCAGCTGGCGCGACTTGCTCTTCCTGCGCGACCCCATGGGCGTGCGGT
>LJCR01002107.1 GCA_001399705.1 Kouleothrix aurantiaca | reverse complement strand
AGGTTGTGCATTGCGCCTGGGTGCAGCGCGGCAATGCGTGCCCAGCAGAAGGCGGTCGCGGGCGTGGGCCACGGGTGCGCAAACCCGATCTTATGCAGCAGCCCGGCCAGCGCGGCGGTGGGGTTGAGCGCGGCGGGCGGGTTGTCGCCGGTTTCCCACCACGGCGCGTGCGGGTAGGGTTGCGCCGTGGGCAGCACAAACGGCACGCCGCCCTCGGCCGTGGTGATGGTGGCAAGAAAATCGCAGGCGCGCCCGATCATCGCGGCGTCGGGGCCGACGGCGTCGAGCATTTCGAGCGCGTGCTGCACCGGCACGGGCTGGCTGTCGGGGCAGCGAATATCCGGCTCCAGCGCTTGGCCAAAGCCGCCGTCCTGGTTCTGGTAGGCGCGCAGCGCGGCAAGCACATCCTCGCGCGAGCCGCCGCGAAAGTGAAACGCGAACAGCCGGCGCTCCAGCAGCCGCGCATTGTTCCAGATAAATGTTTCCGCGCGTGTGAAGACGTTCGCCATACAAGCTCCTTCTTTCATAGGTGTAAAGCGAAGTATAGCGCGTGAATGGTGACAGCTGCGTGTCACCATGCGCATGCGGCTTTTGGATTGATGAGGGGAAAAGAAGCGCACCGCGTGGCCGGGCGAGGGTCAGCGGAGTGGGTGTGGCAGGCCCAGCTCGGCCAGCAGCGCTTCGAGCGGGCGGGCGCTGGCGCCGTGTTCGAGCTGCGTGGCGTCGGCTTCGGCAAGCTGGGCGCGCGCGGCAAGGTGCAGGTCATTCGCAACGCGCCGGGCCTGCTCGCTGCTCGCCGGGTCGGCCAGCACGCCGGCGGCGAGTTTCAGCGCCAGCGCGCAATCGCCCGCGTGGGCGGCGCAGGCAGCTATGCCGAGTGTGGCGCGCGCTGCTTCGTACGGCGATTGAAGGCGCAGCGCCACCGCCAGCGCTTCGTCGTAGGTGCGGCGGGCGTCGGCCCACGCGCCAGCGCGCCGCAGCGCCTCGCCAAGGTCGTTGAGCGCGGGCATATATTCCCAGTTGCCAATACTGCGCAGCTCGGGCAGCGCCTCGCGGAAAAAATAGATCGCTGTGTCGATATCGTCTTGCTGAAGGGCCGCCCTGCCCAGGTGGCGCAGCGTCACCGTCGCGCTGTAGCGGTCGTCGCTAGCGTGGCTGAGCGCCAGGCTTTCGCGCAGGAGGCGTTCGGCTTCCTGCACCTTGCCGCGCGCCATGAGCGTCTGGCTGCAGAAGGTGATGCACCAGATCAGGC
>LJCR01002105.1 GCA_001399705.1 Kouleothrix aurantiaca | reverse complement strand
GTGTCCAGCGGTAGTAGCGCGGG
Organism: Kouleothrix aurantiaca; assembly: GCA_001399705.1. Lineage (GTDB taxonomy): Bacteria > Chloroflexota > Chloroflexia > Chloroflexales > Roseiflexaceae > Kouleothrix > Kouleothrix aurantiaca. The sequence goes on along the minus strand of LJCR01002105.1, from coordinate 1,230 downwards.
TCGGTGGTATCGACCTCGCGGCTCCAGTCGAAGGCCGCGCCCAGGCGGCGCAGCTGCGTGCGGAAGCGCGCGATTGCGCGCGGAGTCAGCTCGTGAGGATGCGCGCCAACTTTCAGCGCGTAGTTTTCGGAGTGGATGCCGAAGGCGTCGTAGCCGATCGGCTGGAAGACGTCGTAGCCCTGGCGGCGCATAAAGCGCCCGTAGGTATCGGCGCCGCCAAAGCTGAAGACGTGACCGACATGCAGGCCCTCACCGCTCGGGTAAGGAAATTCCATCAGGTTATAGAAGGGGCGCGCAGCGTGGTCCAGATCGACCGCGCCGCGCCCCTCGGCGGCCCAGCGCGCCTGCCAGCGCGTCTCAATAGCGTGTGGGTTGTACTCCTCGTTCATCAATGTTCTCCCTGGTTGGCGAAACGGCAACGACCAGCGGGTGCGTATTGGCCAGCATGCTCAGCAGGCGGCGCACGCCAGGGAGAAGGGAGCGTGATTCTTTCTTGGTACGCATGTGAGAAATCTCCATATATACGTGTTCGATATTTCGTAAAAAATGTATGTTACCGGGTGACGACCGACCGAAGCAGGCAACAAAAAACCTTCCCGCGCAGGGAAGGCTGGCATTGTGCCCACAGTGGGCAAGCTGATTCGCATCAGCGAATCATGTGCGCAGCCTCCCTCGACCACAGCGAAGGAGCCCTCCCGGGTCGCGGAGGGCGAGCGGCAGATCGATGAGGATGTTGCGCGCAATCGTCACAGCCAGAAGCTCCATATCATTTAGAACCATGAGCATTCTACCACAGGTCTTTGCAATGCCGCAATCGGCCTTTGGGCTGAAGAGCACCGACGGCCGGCAACCACCCACCGGCGAGCAATTCACCGCAAAGACGCAAAGAGCGCGGACAAGCGATTTACGATTGACGATTTGCGATTTACGATTGAGGCAAGTGGCGGCCGCAATCTTCCAGCATCCTGAGTAGGCCGAAGGCCGTATCGAAGGGTGCTGGGCGCTAAACAACAAGCAATTCACAGGAGCGCGCTGGTTTTTGAGGCGCTGGGGAGGGAGCTTTGCTGCACCCTTCAATACGCGCTCCGCGCTACTCAGGATGCCGAATGTTTTAGCAATCAACAATAACCTGCAACCTGCTCACTGCCGACCGCTAACTCAACACTCAAAACTCAGCATTCAAAACTCAACCCGCCAGAATGTGCTATTCTCCCACGCACAGGTGCAGCA
>LJCR01002104.1 GCA_001399705.1 Kouleothrix aurantiaca | reverse complement strand
ATGCTCGCCGCCGCCAGCAGCGCCACAATCGCCAGCGTATGGTCCCAGCGCCCGCCCAGCGCGCCAATAATATCAATCGCCTGCGCGCCCTGCTCGGCGGCATACAGCAGCGCCAGCTCCAGGTCGGTTTCGTCTTTGTCGCGCCGAAAGCGGCGCAGCTCGGCACCACCCGCCGCCAGCACATCAAGCGCTGCCGCATCGAGCGAGTCCATGTCGCCGATCACCACGTGCGGCGGCAGGCCGAGCCGCATCAGCGGCAGCGCGCCCCCGTCGGCGGCGACGCGCCTGCCTGCCGCCGCGATGCGCTCGCGAAACGGCGCGGCGTCGAGATCAGGTGCGTTTGCAACAATCACCAGGTCCATAGCATTTCCTCTGGGTTGCTTCGTGCGCCCATTATACCGCCAGGATGTGGGCAGCAACGCATGTCGCAATCAGGCAGGGCGCTTTTTGGCATCCCTTTGCTACCTCAGAAGCGCTGGCCACGACTGAAAAACCAGGTTTGTCGCGCCAGGCCATATCTTTTCGTGGAACCACACGGTATCTATGCGCCTGCATAAAATCTATGCTCCATTAACTGTTCGGCAGACGCCACGACGCGTTATTGTGTCACACGACACCAGGAGAGAATCATGCCGCACATTCTGCTCGTTGAAGACGATCCCATGAACCGCGAAATGATTTCGCGGCGCTTGGCGTGGGAAGGCTACCAGATCAGCATCGCCGGCAACGGCGAGCAGGCGGTAGCAATGGCTCAGGAAGTCCACCCCGATCTGATATTGATGGATATCGGTCTGCCTGTACTCAATGGCTGGCAAGCAACCGAGGCGATCAAAGCCACCCCCGCCTCGCAATCCATCCCAATCATCGCACTCACCGCCTATGCCTTGAATGAGGAGCGACAACGTTCGTTTGATGCTGGTTGCGACGATTTCGAGACCAAGCCGATCAATTTTGCGCAGCTGATTGGCAAGATGCAGCGCCACCTGGCAGGCTGCTAGCATATTCGATCGATGGCTCGCACTACGTTCGTATTCATTAGAGAGCGTAGTGCGTGCCTATAGCCTGGCAACGCATTTGCAGGCTGAATGACACACGACTCAGCGCAGCAAACTACCTGCGGCTCACCAATCGCCCGCACCTAGCGCCGATTCACGCCCGCCCCCCACAGCGCTTCCCAGCCCGCCGCCGGATCGGCGGGTGCGCCCCACAGCTCGGCAACATCGCGCGCCGCCAGCAATTGACCAAGCGTGGTT
>LJCR01002103.1 GCA_001399705.1 Kouleothrix aurantiaca | reverse complement strand
CTTGTCTAAAAAGCCGCCAAGTGGGGCGGGTCAACAAAAGACCAATGAAGGCTCGCAGAAGTGGCTCGGCTCTGCTATCCTATGCTTTGATGCATCTCAAGGCCGCAAAAGACCGATGCGCTCGACGCTGTCACAGAGAATGGCTTTCGATGCATCGTATCGCTTGTTTCACAAGACCGTGTAAGATCCCAGTGCCCACGAGCACGTAGCCTCAAGACTGGTCCGAAACAAGCTCCTTTTCTTGTCCTTTGGAGAGCTATCATGCACATTCTCGGCATTGACCTCGCCAAACTCACCTTCGATGTCACCCTGCTGCGTGAGGGTGGCGACCGTCGCCACAAGCAGTTTCCGAACACCTCCGCTGGTTTTGAGCAGCTCCAGCAGTGGCTTCGCTCCCAGCACATTGAGCACGTGCATGCCTGTATGGAGGCAACCAATGTCTATTGGGAAGCGCTGGCTGCCTTCCTCGCCGATGCTCAGCACATCGTCAGTGTGGTTAACCCTGCCCGTATCAAGGGTTTTGCCCAAAGCCAGATGATGCGCACCAAGACCGACAAACAGGATAGCCGCATCATTGCGTTGTTCTGCTTGCAATGCCAGCCCGAAGCCTGGACACTACCCTCTGCCGCCCAGCGCCGCTTGCGTGCGCTCACACGCCATCGCGACGACTTGCTCCAAACGCGCACGCAACTGTCCAATCGCTTGGGCGATACCAGCGACACGGTGGTGCGCACGTCGCTTGAAACGGTTCTGGCAAGCGTAGAGGAGCAGATCACAAGCGTCGAGGCACAACTCAAACAGCATCTCAAAGACGAGCGTGACCTGGGCGAGCAAGCTGCGCTTCTCACGGCGATTGTCGGAATAGGTACAATCACTGCCGCTAAGTTGCTGGGGGAGTTCTGCGATATCGACGCGTATACATCGGCCAAGGCGCTGGCGGCAGACGCGGGAGTAACACCGGCGCAGCACGAATCGGGAACGAGTGTGCGGCGGCGAACACACCTCTCGAAAGTGGGCAAGGCGAGCGTGCGAGCGGCGCTGTACTGGCCGGCAATTGTGGCGATGCGACGATGCGAAGGGTTCAAGGCGTTTGCGGAACGGCTGGCAGCGCGCGGCAAAGCCAAGGGTGTGATCATCGGTGCGGTGATGCGCAAGTTGTTGCACGTGGTCTATGGTGTACTCAAGCATAAAACGCCCTTTGATCCAAACAAAGTCCTTGGCCCGACCCGTTCTTCAACGTAATATCTCTGTGGT
>LJCR01002102.1 GCA_001399705.1 Kouleothrix aurantiaca | reverse complement strand
GCATGGCGCAAGCCAGGCGAGAACCTTCGGTTCTCGCCTGGCTTGCGCCATGCTTCTGTTCGCTTAGTCGCGCCCCGCGCCTGCGCCGGGGCCTTCGCACAGCGCGCTGCTCTCGCTTGTTTCCGCACGTCGCACGAAGCGCGCCGGTCCGGTCGGATTTTGAACCGTTTCAAGGTAGGAACCTGCGGCGCCGGCCCATGCGCAGCCCGCGCTGCCACTTGCCGGCCCGGCGCCGCCGCAACACACCCGCAGAAAGGAGCTTCACACCCCGCCGCCGCTTCCGCTGAACCACCTATCGCGTCCACAATGATCCGTGGCCCTTTCAAGGAGGAATGAGATGGTAGGTATGTCGCACGGTTCGCGCATTACACGGCTTGCGCTTCTGCTGCTCGCGCTGACACTGCTGGCAGTGCAGTTTGCGGTCGGGATCACACCGCGGCCGGCTGCTGCGCAGACGGTTACCTATGTTCGGCTCAAGAATAAATGGCAGAACACGTACCTCTACGAGTCTGCCAACCAGGTGCGCTACGGCTCCCCCGCCGCCAGCGACACCAGCTCGCACTGGGTGATCGAAGATTACCTGGGCGTGAAGCGAATCAAGAACCGCGCAACCAATAACTACATGGCGATTGAGCATGTGCAGGATTATGTCGAGAGCATCGCCATTCAGGATACGTGGGAAAGCGCGCGCTGGACGCTTGAGAACGCGCCGACCGCTGGCTATACGATCATCCGCAGTGTGTGGCACAACACCGAAATCCTCAACGTCGAGAACCTGCGCGGCTACGCACAGCACACCAACATCCCCACAAGCTGGGATAGCCCGCAGTGGCTGATCGAGACGGTGGGAACCGGCCCGACCGCCACGCCAACCACTGTGCCGAACACGCCCACCCCGACCACCACCGGCGGGCAGACACCCTACGGTGGCACGGCGCGCGCCATCCCCGGCACCATCCAGGCCGAGGATTTCGATAATGGCGGCGAGGCCGTGGCCTACCACGACCTCGACACCGCCAACAACGGCGGGCAGTACCGCACCACCGGCGTTGACGTTGAAACCACCAGCGACACCGGCGGCGGCTATGATGTCGGCTGGATGCGCACCGGCGAGTGGATCGAATATACCGTGAATGTTGGCACCGCCGGCACCTACACACAGGCCGCGCGCGATTTCTACTCCGCGCTGCTGGGCGCCAGCGCCGACCCAATGCCGGGCGGGATGGAGTACTACGTGCTCAAGCAGGGCGACTG
>LJCR01002099.1 GCA_001399705.1 Kouleothrix aurantiaca | reverse complement strand
GGCCACTGAGGACAAGGCCGCCAAGCGCGAGCGCCAGCCCCGCCACGCCGCTGACCATCGGGTCGAAACCGCCAAAGACTGCGGCCTGGCTATAGACGAGCAGCGCGGCCACGCCGGCCATTGCGCCAAGCGTCAGCTTGCTGAACTGCGAAAGCGGCGCGCGGGCCGCGCGAATGCCGGATGTGCTGAAGGACGTTTCCACAGTGTTGTTCTCCTTGAAGTGAGCAGAGAGCGTTGGCTTCGTGGGCATAGACTAGCACACGGGAAATCCCAAGCGCATGAGGCATCAATCCCGATCGAGCCGGGAAGCTGTTCCTGGGTTGCATTTCCCAGCTGATGGCTGCGGTACAATATGCCCGCAATCGCTTCTATGCTGGAGATGCCCATGCCGACTGATGATGCCGCGCTGGTCGCTTCGTGGCGGCCTGCCTTTGAGGCGCTGTATGCGCGCGATGCGCAGAACGCCCGCCGCCAGCCGTTCGAGGAGTACTGGCGCTGGGTGCAAACCTACCTGCTGGAAGGTGGCGCGGGCAACCCCGGCTGGCTGGCCCAGCGCACCACCCTGCTTGCCCGCGTGCGCGACGCCGAGGCCCGCGCGCGGCTGGCGCCGCAGCTCGAAGTGCTTGGCCGCGCCATCGCTGGCGAGTGGGCCAAAGACAGCGCGACCCGCCGCATTCACTCGACTTTTTTGCAGGGCCGGCCAAACCTGATGAGCTGGGGCCGCGCGCTCGAAACGGCCGCCCGCCGCGACACCGGCGACGGCCAGGCAATCGAAGCGGCGGTGCGCGCCATTCAGGCCGAGCTGGATGCGCTCCGGGTGCCGGGAGCCGTTTTGTAGGGCCACCGAGGGCATAGAGAAGGCTGAATTTTAGCCATTCTTTGCGCTTCTTGCCGTCTTGGTGCCTTGGTTGTGAAAAGGCTTCCAGAGCAGTAGGGCAAGTGCAACCCTGCGTTGCCGTTTTGCCACGGCCGCCCCTCCTGCGAATGCTACAGTTTGCGCAGCGATGCCAAACACAAGCATAAAGGGGGCGCCATGGGTCCATGCGAACATCCAAATTGTGAGCTTGCGCCGATCTTCATTATCTCGGGCGGGGCGGGCGCGCTTGGCAAACACGTCGCGCGTGTGGCGCTGTCGCAGTTCCCTGGCTGTTGCCCGGAAGTGATTGTGGTGCCGCAGATCGGCACTCCCGAGCAGCTCAGCGAGGCGATCGAGCAGGCGGCCGCGCGCGGTGGATCAATCATTCACACCATGGTCG
>LJCR01002101.1 GCA_001399705.1 Kouleothrix aurantiaca | reverse complement strand
TGCAATACCGCCTGAGCAGCGGCGCATACCAGGTGCGCGCCGTGGTGCAGCGCAGCGGCGGAACAACCAGCACCAGCTGGTACACAATCACCAATGCCGCCCACCCGGTCGAAATCGCCTGGCAGTCGGCATCCAGCGCCGCGTTCAGCCTGTACGTCGACGGCGCCCTAAAGCAAACGCTGAGCAGCCTGAATACCAGCGCCTACACGCTCGACAGCGTCCGGCTCGGCCCGTCGAGCATCAGCTCGAAAAGCAGCGGCACCGAATACTTCGACGCATTTGTCTCGACACGCACAACGCTGATCGGGCCGTAGCGCGATTCCAAGCCGCATGGCGTTGCAATCCACAGCCCGCACAATAGGCCCAGCAAATACCTGTGGCATCTGCGTCATCTGTGAATGAATTTTGCGACTTTGCTATAGCCCTGGTAGCTGGGTAATGCCAAATACGGGTGATTACTGCTTGATTGTCATGCTGAGCCCTTCGGCTACGCTCAGGATACACTCCGCGAAGCATCTCTTGGCGTTGCCAAAAGCAGATTCTTCACTTCGCTGGCGCTCCATTCAGAATGACAAAACGCAAGTGTTAACCCAAACTTGGTATAAGCTATTGGTGTGTATAGAAAACGCGCTGTACCTGCTTGAGCGCACGTCTCCAGCGTTCCAGGCACTGCCAGGGCAGCGTGGCACGCCTGCCGAACAGGCCCAAACCTGCAAGGAAAACAGTTCCCGCGCCCCGTTACTTTTCCCGCTAAGCTACGACGTATAAACAGTGCTACACTATGTATCATCATCTTGCGCATTGGCGGTTTCGTGTGCGCCGGCTCGCCGAGCCGGTGGCTTCGTACAGGAGCAATCTGCCATGGCCTCTGCTCGGTTTTCATCCCAGCGCTGGCGCGGCTTTGCCGGTGTGAGCATCTGGTGGCTGGCGCTGCTGCTGGCAGGCGTAGTGCTGCCGGTGTATGCATGGCCCAGCGCGTGGCTGGTTGATCGCGCCGGCGACAACCCCGCCGACGGCGATCTTGCCAGCCGGCGCGGCTCGCTGCGCTTTGTGCTGGCGCATGTCGCCGGCGGCGAAGATGTGCAGTTCGGCGACATCGGGGCCGACACCATCTACCTCAACCCGCAGAACGGCCCGCTGGTGGTGCCGGCCAACGTCGCCGTCGGCGGCCGGCGCAGCCAGGCCGATTGCGGCAGCTACGGCGCGCCACTCGTAACCATTGCCGACCCCGTGCTCGCGCCCGCCCAGGCCATGAC
>LJCR01000210.1 GCA_001399705.1 Kouleothrix aurantiaca | reverse complement strand
GGCGGCAGTGGCCGAGAGCTGCGTGCGGCTGGATGGCCTGCCGCTGGCGCTGGCGCTCGCGGCGGCGCGGGTGCGCTTGCTGGCACCTGCTGAACTTCTGGGGCGCCTGAGCGCCCAGTCGCCATTGCGGCTGCTGCGCGCCAATGCGCGCGATACGCCGGCCCGCCAGCAAACGCTGTGGCAGGCGATCGAATGGAGCGAGACATTGCTCTCCGCCGAGCTGCGGGCGGCCTTCGCCCGGCTCAGCATGTTTGTGGGCGGCTGCACCGCCGATGCTGCGGCGGCCGTGCTGGGTGGCGACTTTGCCGCGCCAGGGTCAAGCGGCCTGCACGAAGCACTCGACATTCTCGATATCCTCAGCGAGCTGATCGATTTCAGCCTGCTGCGCCAGCAGCTTGGCAGCGATGGCGTGCCGCGCTTCCAGATGCTCGAAACCATTCGGGCGTTTGCGCGCGAGCAGCTGGCGGCGCGCGGCGAAATCGAGCGCGTGCGCCATGCCCATGCCGTCTTTTATTTGCAGCTGGCCGAGCAGGCCGGGCGGCAGTTCCAGGGCGCGGAACAATCGATCTGGCTGGCACGGCTGGAGTGCGAGCACGATAACCTGCGCGCGGCGCTGGCCTGGTGCCTCGACGACGACCATGCGATGCAGGTGGCAGGAAAGGGCGAAAGGCACGGCGATGGAGAGCATCGTGAAGAACCGGCGATGCGCCCGCCTTCATCCGCTCACGCTTTTTCCCGCCACGAGCTGGGGCTGCGCCTGGCAGCGGCACTGTGGCCCTTCTGGGTCTACCATGGCGACATCGGCGAAGCTGATGCCTGGCTGCACCGCGCGCTGGCAAAGCCCAGCGCCGCCGCGCCAACCATCGTCCGCGCCGAAGCGCTCAACGGTGCCGGCTTCTTCAAGATGCGCCGCGGCAACCTCGCCCGCGCCACCGAGCTGCTGGAAGAAAGCCTCGCAATCTATAATCAGTTTGGCGACAAGCGTGGCAGCGCATGGGCGTGAATCACCTTGGATATGTGGTACTCCGTGAAGGCGATCTTGTGCGCGCAGCAGCGCTGCAAAGCCAAAGCCTGCAGATGAGCCGCGCAATCGGCAGCACCTGGCACAGCGCCTGGGCACTCAGTGCACTTGGCGATGTTGTGTTTCAGCAGGGTAATACGCAGCGCGCTGCCACGCTGCTTGAAGAAAGCCTGGCCTTGTTTCGTGTGCTCGGCGATCCGCACGGCACCGCCTCGGCTTTGCAGGGGCTCGGCGAGGTGGCGTACAGCCAGGGGGATCTGGCGCAGGCGGAGCTGCTCTTCGAAGAGGGCAAGCACCGCTTCGAGAAGCTCGGTGATACCGACGGTGTTGCGCTCGCGCTTGGCAACTTAGCCGGCGTTGCGCTGGTGCAGGGTGATTTCAAGCAGGCGGCTGCACTGTATCGCGAAAGCCTGACGCTGCGCTACCAGCTGAACGACAAGCACGGCATCGCTAAATGCCTGGAAGGGCTGGCTGGCATTGCACAGGCGCGCGGCTACGTCGAGCGCTGCGTTCATCTGCTGTCGGCTGCGGCTGGGCTGCGCAAACAGATCATCGCGCAAACGCCATTCACACCACCCAACGGCTCTCGTGTGCGCGAGCACGCGCTCGAGGCTGCACGCGCACAATTGGGCGAGCAAGCGTTTGCGGTAGCGTGGGCTGGTGGCCAGGTGCTGACAGCCGAGCAGATGGTTGCGATTGCGCTGAACGAGCCGCGCATATCAGCCGGCGGAACGCCCGGCGCTGCGGCTGAGATGGCTGCTGATGCCCGTTGGCGCGGGCGGCGCGGGTAGAACTCGCCTGGCTGTTCGGGCCGCGCACGATCAGCAGGATTCGTTGGGTCGCGCGCAGCCCTTCCCCCTACTTTCCAGCAGCGCCCTTGCCGCCCAGTGGGAAGCGATCCCACGGGTTTTGATTGGCGGTAATGCGGTAGCCGTCGGGGTCGGCAAATACCACGGCGCGGCCAAACGGGCTGTTGTAGGGCGGCTGAAGCACCGTTGCGCCGGCAGCGACGAGCGTGGCGTGCAGGCCATCCACATCGTCGCAATCGATCCACAGCGTCACGCCACCACTCGGCTGGGTAAGCTCATCCATGTTCATGCGTGCTTCGCTGATGCCAAACGGAATCGTTGTGGTATCGAACAGCACAAAGCCGGGCGCGCGAAAGTGTGCGTCTTCCGTGAAGCCGAGAAGATCGATGTAGAAGGCGCGAGAAGTGGCGAGATCGCGCACCTGCACGCTTATAAAGTCGGGGCCAAGCAGCTTTGCCATGGTGATGCCTTTCTGTGTTCCTGCGGTGTCCGTATTCGGGCATAGTTTCGCACAGCGCAGTGACACCAGTATGTCAGCAGCGGCTGGCGCCGGCCGGTTTCTCGCCCGCAATCGTGGTATCATACCCGGCACGCCGTGCTTCCCCACATTTCCAATATGCTGGCGCGATCGAAACTTGTTCGCCGAACGAATAGTGTGCATGCTGCCCGCGCAGCTATGCCACGAGAGGAGCGCTATGTCAGCCAATCAGCAGCACATTCCCGCCTGGGAGAGCCGGTACCGGCAGCAGGCGGTCGAGACCATGCCGTGGTTCTACCCCGCGCTGGACGACGATCTGCGAGCGGCGCTCGACACGCTTGAGCTACGGAGCGGGCGCGCGCTTGATCTTGGCACCAGGCCAGGCACGCAGGCCATGCACCTGGCGCGGCGTGGCTTCAGCGTCACTGCCGCCGACATCTCGGAAACGGCGATTCGCGGCGCACGCGCCCTGGCCGAAGCCGAAGGGCTCGCGATCACATGGCAGCAGGACGATATTCTTGCCACGCAGCTCGCCGGCCCGTTCGACCTGATTTTCGACCGTGGCTGCTTCCACGTTTTCGCGCCCGATCAGCGCGCTGGCTATGTCGCCACGGTTGCGCGGCTGCTGCGGCCGGGCGGCACCTTCTTCCTCAAGTGCTTTAGCCAGCTCCAGCCCGGCACCGACGGGCCGAATCGCTTTACGCCCGAGCAGATTCGCGCGCTGTTCAGCGGCCCGTTCCAAGTGCAGTCGGTCAGCGAAACCGTCTACCAGGGCACGCTCGACCCGCTGCCGCGCGCGCTGTTCTGCGTGATGCAGCGCGCCACCGAATGATGCACCACCGCGGCACAGCGGGCACAGCGTTTGATTTCTTGCTCGGTGCTCTCTGCTCTCGGTGGCTCAATCGTTTTGCCTTCGCCGATAGTGTGATCGGCGATTTTTCTGCCCGAAACTCGCGTGCCCATAGCGGCGACTCGCCCCCGACAATCGAGTACAATAGGCCCGATTCATCTGACAAGGAACGGGCCCTATGAAAAAAGCGCTGATCACCTGGGGCGGCTGGGAAGGCCACACCCCCGCCAAATCGTCGGGCATCTTCGCGTCGTTTTTGCGCGAGCAGGAATATGATGTCACCGTCGTCGACACGCTGGATGTCTACCTGGACGAGCCGTTTCTACGCTCGCTGAGCCTGATCGTGCCCGTGTGGACCATGAGCACCATTACCAAGGAGCAGGAGCGCGGCCTGCTCGACGCGATCGCGAGCGGCGTGGGCGTGGCCGGCTGGCACGGCACCATGGGCGATTCCTTCCGCAACGCCACCGAATACCAGTTTATGGTGGGCGGGCAGTGGGTTGCGCACCCCGGCAACATCATCGACTACACCGTCAACATCACCAACCACGACGACCCGATCACCGCGGGCTTGCCCGATTTCCAGATGCATTCTGAGCAGTACTACATGCACACCGACCCAAGCAATGAAGTGCTGGCGACCACCACCTTCAGCGGCGAGTTCGGCAACGCGCCGTGGATCGCTGGCACGGTGATGCCGGTGGTGTGGAAGCGCCGCTGGGGCCAGGGCCGCGTGTTCTACTCGTCGCTCGGGCACGTGTTCAGCGACTTCGATGTGCCAGAAGCGCTCACGATTATGCAGCGCGGCATGCTGTGGGCCAGCCGCTAAGCAATTTTTCCTGACCATCGGCGAAAGACGAACGACGAAGGCGCCAGTTGCTTTCCTTCCCGTTCGTCTTTTTGTCTTTTATCTTTCAATCAAACAACCAGGAAAAACGCGTGAAACCATCTGAGATCGACCGCAACATGCGCGTGCTGGTGCTGGAAATTTTCTGGGCAGGCATCCATTCTGCCTGCCTCTCGTTCAATGCAGCCTTTCTGATCCGCCTGGGCGGTAGTAACCTGCATGTCAGCCTGCTCAGCGCGGGCGCGGCACTGGTGATCGCCGTCACAACCATTCCCTTCGCGGCGCTAATGGACCGCACGCGCCGCCGCCGGACGTGGATCGTTGGCAGCCTGCTGACGGCGCGGCTGCTGTACGCGCTGATGATCTTTGTGCCCTGGCTGCCGGCCGGCCGCGCCTCGGTGATGGTTGGCGTGGTGCTGGGCCTGAACATCGCCGCCTCGCTGTTTTCGGCCGGCTGGCTGCCGCTGAGGGGCGGGGTTGGGCCGCTGGCGCGGCGCGCGCGGCTGTTCGCCACCCGCAACATCGGGATGGGCGCGACCGTCAGCATCGCGACGCTGCTGCTGGGGCGCTGGCTGGAGCTGGCGCCCTTCCCAATGAACTACCAGATGCTGTATGGCCTGAGCGTGTTTACCAGTATGGTCAGCACATGGTATGTGGCGCAGGTCAACATGCCCGAGCTGCCGGTTGCCGACCCGCAGGCAGTGAAGAAGACACAGCCGCGCACCATGCCGCGGCCCTTTGTCAACATCACCACGAACACGCTGGTGTTCAACGTCGCGCTGTGGATGTCGGTGCCGCTGCAGCCGATCTATTTTGTGCGCGAGCTGGGCGCGGCCGAAGGCTGGCTGGGCCTGTGGGCCGGGCTGGTGAGCGGCGGGGCGATTCTGGGCAACCTGCTGTGGCAGCGCCTGATCGACCGGCGCGGCGCAGCGTGGACCTTGCCCCGCGCAACCGTGCTGAGCGCAATCTATTTTCTGCTGATCGCGCTGTTCCCCGACCTGACGCTGATTCTGGTGTTTGCCCTGCTTTCGGGGATTGTGACACCCGGCGTCGAGTTGAGCCACCTGACCATGCTCTACACGGTTGTGCCGCTCAGCCGGCGAACCGCGCTGCTGGGCATCTACACCGCGCTGATGAACTGCGGCGCGTTTCTTTCGCCGCTGCTGGTTGGCCCGCTGGTCGAGCTGTGG
>LJCR01000021.1 GCA_001399705.1 Kouleothrix aurantiaca | reverse complement strand
GGTCGCGCAGGCGCTGCATAGTCTGCGTCACATCGGGGCGCGGTTTGTCGGCTAGTCCCAACACGCCCAGAAAGCGCCCGTCGCGGCTAATCGCCATGACGCTGCGGCCATCGTCGGCAAGCCGCTCCATCGCCTGCACTGCGACTTCATCGCGCGCATGCCCGTCGGTTTCCTCGAAGAGTTTGAGCGTGCCGATCAGCATCTCCTGCCCGTCAATCACACTGCGCACGCCACGGCCGGGGATGTTGTCCATTCCACTGACCGCCGGCAGCTCCAGCCGCTTTTCCTGCGCCGCGCGCACGACTGCCTGCGCCAGCGGGTGATTCGATTGCTGCTCGACCGCCGCCGCCATGCGCAACACGTCGTCTGCGCTCGTGCCGTTGAGCGGCACGACATCCGTCACCGCGAACTTGCCCTCGGTCAGCGTGCCGGTCTTGTCGAACGCCATCGCCGTCAGGCTGCCCAGATTCTCCAGGTGAACTCCGCCCTTGATCAGCACGCCGTTGCGCGCGGCCTGCGCGATGCCGGCCAGCACGGTCGCCGGTGTGCCAAGCGCTAGGGCGCAGGGCGAAGCCGCCACCAGCAGCAGCATTGCACGATAGATGCTCTGGTTCAGCGGCATCCAGCCGATCAGCGGCGGCACCGCGATAAACAGGACAACTGCCACGAGCACCGCCGGGACGAACCATGCCGTGAAGCGCTCGGTGAATTGCTGGGTCGGGCTTTGTTGGCTTTGCGCCTCGGAAACCAGCTGCATCACACGACTGAGAGTGTTATCTTTCGCAAGTCGCGTGACCGTGATATCCAGAGCGGCGTCCTGGTTGATCGTGCCGGCGAAGACATCATCGCCAGGCTGTTTCTGCACCGGGACGCTCTCGCCGGTGATCGGACTTTGGTCAATCGCGCTGCTTCCGCTGGCGACGGTTCCATCGACTGGCACGCGATCACCAGGCCGCACCACAACAATCTCATCGACCTGCACGTCAGCCACCTGCACTTCGACAATCTGGTCGCCACGCTTGACCCGCGCGGTTTGCGGCATCAACTCGCCGAGCGCATTGACCGCGTTGCGGGCGCGATCCAGCGCATAGTGCTCACCGGCATGGCCAAGCGCGAATAGGAAAAGCAAAAACGCGCCCTCCACCCATTCGCCGAGGATCGCCGCGCCGGCGGCGGCGGCCAGCATGAGCACATCGGTGTTGAACTTACCCTTGAACAAGCCGGGAATGGCGTGCGTAGAAATATCGTATCCGCCGGCCAGGTAGGCCAGAAGGTAGAATATGAGCGCGATCATCGGCGGCATACCAAGAAAGCGCTCGCCCGCCCAGCCAATCAGGACGAACAGGCCAGCCAGCGCCACCAGGATCAGCGTCCAGCGCTCTTGCATCCAGTGCGGCAGAAAGGCCGGCGCGCTGCCGTGATCGTGCCCGTGGTCGTGCTCTTCGTGTACTGTGGTTTTCTCCAGTGGTATTGGTGTCGACAACCGCGCACCCATGCTGCGAATGGCTTGCTCAATCGCAGGGCGCTGTAAGATAGTACTGTCATAGGCGACAAATACTAGCCCGGCGGCATAGTTGGCGTTGGCGTGCAGCATGCCGGGCATGTGCGCGAGTTGTTGCGTCAGACTCGTTGCCGCATCTGCCGCATCCAGACCACCAAAGGGTATCTGCTCGTGGCGGTAGCGGTCGCTGAGCTCAGCGCCAGCCTTTTCCGCCAGGTGCTGCACACGAGTAAGGGAAATAAGTGTCGGGTCGTAATGGAGACACAGCTCGGCCGTGCCGTTTTCACGAATGATGTGGGCCTCCTCGATCCCCTTCTGATTGTTGAGCGCCTCGGATAGCCAATGGACGCACTCGTCGGCTGCGTCCACATTGGGCAACAAGAGCGCGAGATTAAGTTGGATAGTCTGGCTCATGAAACAATCCTCTCCGTGTCAGCAGTATAAACTCGCTTGATTCGCGTAGGCGCGACAGATGAGACTCTTTCGCAACATAACCGATTGTTGTCTGTCTGTTCGACGTACCGCGCAGATTGAAATTGAGACATGTACTCAATCAAATGAACAATTGAGCAACTGTTCATATTATACATGGACTCCACTTCTATGTCAATCCCCAAAGGTGCCTCAACACCGTAAACGTGCCCCTTGTTTCAGCATACCAAGGCCTCTTCACAGTTTCCACCTTCCGACATCGCTGACCCTGGGTTTGGGTCAGCACGTACGGACATTTAGCTGATCGATGGACGCGTGTCCTGACTCGACGCAAACTCATCGTCGTGGAGCCAGTGGAAGAAAAACACCGTCAGCAGCGCCAGATATATCAGCGCTCCACCGATCCACATGCTGAGCCCGGCGATGATCTGATCGTCACTCGCTGTGATGCCCCAGACTCGCGGTGCGCGCGCGTACGTCGGGTACAACACATCGCTGGTAAGCGTAATGATCGCGCCGAGAATCGTGCCGGGAATTGATGCGATGAACAGGTACATGCACTTCAGTGGATCTGACAGCTGCGGGAGTTCGTCGAGCGGACTGAGGATCGGCCACCACATCAGCGTCGCCGTACCAATGAACAGCACATGTTGGAACGCATGCACCTGCGGATCGCTCAATGACCGTTCGTAATATGCAGGAATATGCCAGATGGCAAAGACCGCATTGTAGAGCAGCAAGGCGACTAGAGGGTTAGTGAGCGCGCGGCCGATGGCACGCCCGACGGACACTTGAACCAACGGACGAAAGAGCCAGCGCGGCGTCCCAAGCAAGAGCAACGGCGGGGCGATAAGTGTCACCAGAAGATGTTGCACCATGTGCGCGGAGAACAAATAGCCATCGCTCAGGATACCGAGCGGCGACACCAACGCAATGAACAGTATCAGCACGCCGAGCAAGAACAGCTGAACCTGATGCCGTGGTACACGAGTGGAACCAGGGAACCAGCGGCGTAGCGGCCCCACACAGGCCAGGTATGCGCCTACCTGGAGGGCCAGACTAGTCAGGATACCTGGCTCCCAACTCCACGCGAACATTGCGATCTCCTCCTAGCGACTCGCCGGTATGCCGGTTCCCCCGCCGCTGCACAGCGCGCCTGGTTCGGGCGTCTGCGGCCCCTGCATATACCTGCCGAGAAACTTTTCCAGTCGTAGGTCGTTCGCGTTATCCACCTGTAACTGTACGCCCCAACCGGTGGCAATCACCGGTGCCGGCAGATCAGGGTAGGGCGATAGCAAGGCATAGTTGCGGCCCTGTACCAGGCGGCGCAATTGCTGAATGTCTGTGGGAGAGAGATTGGGCTGGTAGGTGATCCAGACCGCCCCGTGTTCAAGGGAATGGACGGCGTTCTCATTTGCAATCGGCTGATCGTAGATCCCGCAATTCTGCCAGGTCGGGCTGTGTACGCCACCAACCGGTGGAACTTGCGAATAGGTGATCGCGCCCGATTGATGATCGCGCGCTAAGCCGCTGAATGTCTCGACACCTGCGATATTGCGTGATGCGGTATACAGCGGCCATAGTCTCAGGATGGTGAGCAGAACCATTACACCTAGAACGCTCGCCAGCGTCAATCCGCGCCGGTCTTTGCGCTGTGGCGCGGCGCGCCGCTCCTGGCCTGTGCCGACGTTTGATTCCTGTTCAGTCGATTGCTCCATGCTCATTGATACTATGTTCCTTTTTACCTTCATGGTGCTGCGGGTGCGTTGGCCAAGAGTGCGGCGACTTGCTCCTGGAGCTGTGCCTCATCGACCTCGCCGACGCGCACAAGCACGATCTTGCCGGCGCGATCGATTAAAAAGCTGCTCGGCATCAAGCTGCTGGCATACGAACGCCCAACTTCACCGGTCGTATCCAGCAACACAGGATAGGAAATACCTTGGTCGCGCGCAAACGTGGCAACCTTTGCGCGATCATCCTGGTATGTCGTATTGACGCCAAGCAGAACGAAACCTTGATCGCGATAGCGCTGGTACGTTCGCTCCAGTCGTGGTATTTCACGCACGCATGGCGGGCACCAGGTTGCCCAGATATTGACCAGGACGACCTGGCCCTTGAGATCCGCCAGGCGAACCAGTCTGCCATCCAGCGCTTCAAGCGTGAAGTCCGGCGCGGGCTGTGCGGCCAGGTTTGCGGCAGCGGCGCCCGTAACCGCCACGGTTCGTTCCGGCACGGCGATATTACGCAGCAGTGGTATTGATAGCGCGATCACGGCGAAGAGTAGCAGTACGCAGATCGTCTCGCGATCGCGCCGGCGTTCGGTTGCTGGATCGAGGCGCGGCGGTGCCGCCAACGCGGGCCGCAAGCTCGCATAGGCCACGGCCAACTCGGCCCGCCGCTGAGCGGCGATGCGTTCAAATTCCTCGCCCATCCCAGCTACTCGCGCTGGATCATAAGCCGCACGTTTCGCGGCATAGGAGTCGTCCAGCTGGGTGCGCGTCGCGTCTGGGCCGATCCCGAGCAACTCATAGGCGGTGGTCATGAGCGGGCCTCGCTTTCCGTTCGGGTGATCGGGGTCATGGCGGGTTGGAGCGCCGGGCGCTCATAGGCTTCCGTGGGGATGGGTACTGGCGACAGGGGGGCATCCGCTGCCGGGCGCGCCTCGCGCCAGCGCCGCAGCAGCGCCAGCAGGCCGCCCAGCACCCCGATGATAATGCCGCCCCACGCGAACTTGATCGCCGGCTCGATGCTGATATCGATAAACACGCGCGACTTCAGATCACTTGGATCGACCTTGCTCAGATCGATGCCGCCAAGCTGCACGGTCACAAACTGATTGGTGGGATCCACATTCGTGAGAGTCAGCGTCGCGCCGCCCGGCACCGGCACCGGATCGCCCTGCAACGCCTGATTAGCAGCGACACGTAGAGTTGGCGTGATCGTGGTTGTCGCACCACTGGGGGTAGTCACCGCCATGACTACATTGACCGTCGGCGGCGCTTCGCCGCGCATCATCGCATCACGATTAGGCATGTCGAATTGCTTGAACGTCAATTTGTATCCAAGCGCTGTCTGGGGTTGGTCTTTCAGCAGCTCCACGCGGCCGGGAGCGACTTGCGCCGGCGGTATATATTGTGAAGGCGCGATATACAGGTCACCCCACAGGCCGGACTGAATCGCCGGGTGAATGACCAGCTGTCCGCTCTTAGCATAGATGTAATATGGCGCTTCCGCGATCCAGGTGCCGCCGTTCTGGGGATTTGTGACTTCGACCTGAACGGCCGTGCGCTTCAACTCATCATTTGGCGGCAGGACAATATTTCGGAAAGTAAACTGGCGGCCGAACACGGTCTGCGGCACATCCTGCGTCAGCTGCAAGCCGACGGTCTGCTTGTAGTAGGCATTGCCGACGATCCCAACGAAGAGTAAACCGGCCCCGATGTGACTCAGATAGCCGCCTAGCTTGAGCGGCCCGGCACGCCAGATTCGCAAAATCACGACCACGTTGGCACTGGCGGCGAACACTGCGCCACCAAGCAACAGCAGCGCCACCGGATACACAATATTCAGCAGTAGACTCGCGAAGAGCGCAATTGCGGTCAGGATCGCCGGCCATTTGAGGGCGCTCGACAGGCGCCCATAGGTATTCCGCTGCCAGCTGAGCAGCGGCCCGATCGACATCGTGAGCAGCAAAAGCAGCCCAAATGGCGCGACCATCGGCCCATAGAAGCCTAGCTCGACCGAGGCCTGGCTCGAAAAGAACGGCAGGAGCGAGATTACGGGCATGGAGGTGCCGATGCTGACAATCAGCGTGATCACGACAAACAGCGCAATGCTTACGACCAGACCGAACTCACGCGAAAGCACCGCGCTGTAGAGCACACGCCGGCCGATCGCGCCCCAGCGCCAGGCCAGCAGCCCAAAGCCCAGCAGTGCAAAACCAACAATGAAGATCACCAGGTAGCCCATCAGCCCAAGCTCGACAAAGCTGTGAACCGAGAATTTTCCCAGAATGCCGCTGCGGGTGAGAAAAGTGGAATAGATCACCATCAGCTCGCCAGTGATTGCAAGCAGCAAATTGCCGCGCTTGAAGCTGCCGCGCGAGCCTTGCAGCACCAGGCCATGCAGCAGTGCGCTGGCGATCAACCACGGCACGAACGAGGAATTTTCGACCGGATCCCAGCCCCAGAACCCGCCCCAGCCGAGCGACTCGTAGGCCCAGAAGCCGCCCAGCGCCAGCCCTGTACCCAGGCAGGCCCAGGCCAGCAAAATCCACGGGCGGGCAAGTTTCACCCAGCTGTCATAGTCGCGCCGCCACAGCGCCGCGATTGCGAACGCGAATGGGCCAGCCATGGTCGTAAAACCGGTGAACAGAATCGGCGGGTGGATCGCCATCCAGTAGTTTTGCAGCAGCGGATTCAGCCCCTGTCCATCGGCGGGTGGGTTATCCAGCATCTTGAATGGCCCAGACGCCCACATGATTCCGGTGATACAGAGCGCGATCAGCAGATACGGTGTCAGGACAAATGGTTCCCACGACGAGCGCCGCAGTCCAAGCATCAGCACCACGCCAAACAGCACACTCCACAGCGACCAGAGCAGGAAGCTGCCGGCCTGCCCGCCCCAGAAGGTCGCTATCAATAGCAGCGTAGGCAGCGACCGATCGGAGAATTTTGCAACATATTCGTACTCGAAGCTACGGGACAGAATGTTCACCATTTGAAACACGCTTGCGAGTACCACGAACAGCGCCATGGCGCCAGTATACAATCGCGCCGACTCGCGCAGCTGGGTGCGGCCGCGCGCCCACAGGTAATAGGTCACGAGGGCGATCATGCCGGCGGCAAGGGCTAACGCCAGCGCGATATTGCCAAAGTTCATGTGTACTCCTCTCGCTTCAATCACGCGCCGAAAAAGATGCGCTGGAGCTGGGTGTCGAGGGTCAGCACCCATTGTGTCAGTGGCGATTGAACGGCCCATCGGCTGATCGTCGCCATTTGACCGGTCGCCAGTAGCAGGCCCAAGGCGATCAGCAGCGCGCCACTGGCAATGCTCGTGGTGTGCAAATAGAGCGTGGTAACGCCGAGATTGAGTGTAAAGCCGCGCCCACGCATAAAACGCCAAAACCGCGACTGACTATCCAGCCGGCTGACGTATGCCGCCAGCAGTATCAACGGCATGCCCAGACCAAGGGCATAAATGAATGACAGCACCGCCCCTTGTAGCACCGCGATACCCTGTGTTGCCAGCATGGTTAACAGCGCCCCCAAAATCGGGCCGACACAGGCAGTCCAGCCCAGCGCGAAGGTTGCGCCGTATACATACGAGCCGGCCACCGTCGCGGCTGGTCGCCGATCAAGCAGTTGGATGCCTGCGAACCCCTTGCCCAGCAGGTTCATGACCCCGAAACCGATAATGATCAGCCCGCCGACGAGCGTGAGTGTAGGAAGATTGCGAAACAGCAGTTGGCTTAGCGCGGTGGCAGTTGCCCCGAGCGCCACCAGCGTTGTCGCCAGACCGAGGAAGAACGCGATCGTTGTGCGCACCATGCGCTCACGCCGCACCTGGAAGGTATACGCAAAGTAGGCCGACAGGATCGGCAGACAACAAGGCGAGAGGAAGCTGAGCATGCCGGCAAGAAAGGCCGGTAACGCCAGAACGAACACGTTGGCTTCATCGGGCGCTGCGCCCACGCTCCGGCCCGCGATAATGCTGATCGACACCAACGTGGTGATGAGCAGCACAATCGCGCCGCCGATAAGGAGTGTTCGGGATGTTCGCTGTCGTCCCGGCATCGGATCAGAGGCGTTCAAAGGCGCTAATTTGGTCTTTTGGATTGACATACAGATCTCCCAATTCATCCCAATGTCCGGCAAACAGCGATACAAAGGCGGAGCTGCTTTGATCGAGCATACAGGCAGCGTGTCGAAAGGATGTCGCACATAACCAAAGCGGCACGACTTGCGCGACATCACGCGACCCATGTCCACATGCAGTCGATGCGCGCTCATACGCCTGCTATCAGCCGCGTACCTAGCGGCGAACAGACAGATTGCACATTCTTCGACCCGAAATTAGTGGTACAGCTGTTGGGGAGGGGGAGGAATAGGCGCGAGCCGCAAATCGAACGGCACACGTGTGCGCATGCACAACCGCTTCAGGACGAACAGTGGGAGTGTGAGCACCACAATCGTGAGCGGCAAGTCGATCGGGCAGCATGTGTGATGAAGCATACAGTGGACGGGTGCAGGCAGCCCAGGGATCAACGGGAGCGTTGCCAGTGCAGCTGACCTAAATACCGGCCGTTCAGTAATGGTGGCGCGGCCATGCATCTCGGTCATTTCAGGGGCGAAGGGACAGAGCCAACTGCAAAGCAGTGGGCCAAGCATGACTACAAGCGCCACAATAAGCAGTGCAGACACGCTACTCGGCGAACCGTGATGCTCCATGATTTGGTCGCGCGGGTGCGGCATAGTAGGATATCCAAAGCCTCGCATATGCTCTACGATTGCTCTCCGGATACACAGTATACCACACCAATTGCGCACAGGGCGTCGCATACGACAAGCGTGCGTGCGTTCAGGCCGTTTGACAGCGTGCGATGATTCGGGTACAACATGGGCGGCATAGCATACGGGTAGGTATATGTGGTGATTGTCACACCAATAATTGATCGCCGTGCTGATCGAGTGGGCGATGGGACGCGCTCGTCCGAGCGCCACGCATCGGCGATGGTAGTGCTATGTCTGCTTTTTGTGCTTATGCTCACCGAGCCACTGGTATGCGGCAGATATTGCCAAACCGGGACTCAACTGGGTGCGCATAGCCTCTTTGCGGCCCAGCGCCAGCCCCATGAATTGGCGCCGCATAACGGCATTGCCGCCGAACTTGCGAATTTCCGACCCGTTCTCTTACCAAATCTATTCGTCTGTTTCACGGATGCGCAAGACGGCTTCCCATCCAATCTGCCGAACCGGCTTATCACCGTTGAGCAGCACGATCACCAGGCAACCACTGTTGCTATTGTTCTGCTGATTCTCATTCTCGCGATCCTTCAGCATCTCAATCCTCTTCCTCACCCGGCACTATGTGGTGTCCTGCATTCCCTCCTGCGGCCCCCGATAGCTCCAACTGCCTGATCTGTCCACGCTTGGCGAGCGCTCGTTCCGTTGTCGTCTCAGAGTGTCTCGCTATACTCTGTGTTCGGGTAGCGCGATGCTCAGTATCGCCGATATTAATCTGTAGGCTTGTTCATCCGTAGGCAATAGCTTTGCCGGCGCTGAGAGCGGCGAGCTGGCATGCGACGATCCCTTAGATACCCAAGCCAGGGGGAGAATTAAATGCTATCGAGAAAGCAGCTGTGAGCACGAACAAACAACGTCGCACACGCGGGCCAAGCGCACGTGCGTTGGTTATCGGATGTATCGTCCTGATAATGATTGGGCTGGTTGCCCTGAATGTGCGCGGAAGCGCACGCACCGCAACGGCCGACCCGTCGAATGCGGAGCAGGTGGCATTGGGACGGCAGGTGTATGCGGCGAATTGCGCTAGCTGTCATGGCACGAATCTGGAAGGCCAGCCGAATTGGCAGCAGGATCTGCCCACCGGCGGTCGCCCTGCGCCGCCGCATGACGTGACGGGCCACACCTGGCATCACGATGACCAATCACTGTTTACGACCGTCAAATATGGCGGGCAAGCGACATCGCCAGAAGGCTACCGGAGCAATATGCCGGCCTTGGGCAATAGCCTGAGCGACAATGAAATCTGGGCGGCATTAGCGTTTATCAAGAGTACGTGGCCGCCGGACATTCAAGCCGCGCAACGCCAAGCGGCGCACCAGTAACCTGAAAAGATGCCCTTCTTGCGAACGATGGAGGCTCTGCAATGCGTTTCCGATCTATCCTCCCACTTGCTGCGCTGCTGATCGCGGGTGTTGCCATCGGCGGTTGGCTGCTTGGCCGCGCCAGCCGTTCGAACATTGTCGGCGTGGAGCAGTTCTCGCAGCTCGGCGATATGCGCATGACGCTGCGGGTCGATGATGCCACGATTGGTTCGCGCGTGATCAACGTCGTGTTCAAGGATCGCGTAGACAAACCTGTGGACGTTAACAGCGTGCGGCTGCGCTTCTCGATGGTCGATATGGACATGGGCAACACCGAGATCAACGCCGCACGTGTCAGCGCCGGCAACTTCCAGGCCGCCGGCCAGTTCTTCACAATGGCCGGCTCTTGGCGCGTGGAGGCGACCGTGCTACGTGATGGGGAGGAGCCGATCGTTGTGCCATTCGTGTTTGCCATGGCGGCACCCGGCGAAGCCAGTGGGCCAATCAACCCATTACAGGTCAATGCCCAAACCACTTTGGCGGGCCAGAAGCTGTACCTCGCGAACTGCGTGCCATGCCACGGGGCGAGTGGCAAGGGCGATGGGCCGGCCGGCGTTGGACTGAATCCACGGCCAGGTGACTTTACCCAGCATATGACACCCGGCAAACATGCCGACGGCCAGGTCTTCTTGTGGATCCAGAATGGGTATCCCAATTCAGCTATGCCAGCCTGGGGCCAGCGCCTCAACGATGAGCAAATCTGGCAGCTGGTCGGCTATTTACGCACCTTTGGGCGATCCGTAGCGCAGCCTAACTCGACCGCGCAGGCCGCACCACCTGGGGCCACGGCACAGCCGCAGCAATTCTCGGTAGTGGTGCCGAATGTGCAGGAGCCACTGCCGCCGATTATCTTCACACGGCAGAGCAATGTCTGGCGCAGTCCTGGCAACGGTGGTGCGCCACAGGCGATCACCAACCTGCAAGGTGGTGCCTACGCTGAGTACCCAACCCTCGCGCCCGACGGCAGTAAGATTGCGTTTGTCGTGATTACCCCCGCGCCTCCGACCGCTGCACAGCCATTGCCATCATCGGCCCTGTATGTGATGAATGTCGATGGCTCGGATCAAAAGGTCATCTGGAAACCCGACGACGGGGTACTCGGCATGCCGACCTGGTCGGCTGATGGCGGATCGCTGTACATCGCTGCCAATGGCGTGAAATTGCCCCAAACCGGGCCGGTTAATCCGACTTCACCGGGCCTGCGGGTTATCCGGATCGATCTGGCGAGCGGTGCCAAGCAGTCGGTGCTGGAGAGCGCACTTGATCCATCGATCTCACGCGACGGCACGCAGCTCGCCTATCTGAAGCTGAGCGAGGATGGTTACACCATGTCGCTCAATGTCGCCGCGCCGGACGGTAGCAACTCGCGTGAGCTGATTGGCGGTAAAGACTTTCAGGGCTTCTATGCCCCACGTTTCTCGCCTGACGGCAAGCGGATCGTTGTCGCCGCGATCGGCGGGCCGCCAACTGACCCGCAGGGCAACCCGATCAAAGCCAGCGCGCCCTCGCCGCTTGATCGCCTGCTTGGCCTGTTCGAGCCGCCCACGGCTGAGGCGCATGGGCTACCGTGGGATCTGTGGACGGTCAATGCCGACGGTACCGGCCTGCGCCGCCTGACCACATTTTACGAAGATCTTCCGATGGCAGTGTTCTCACCCGATGGTAAGCAACTCGCGGTGATGGCCCTCGGTGGCATCTATCTGATGGATGCTGATGGCAGCCGACTGCGCCGGATCGACCAGGTCGGCGATCACGGCGGGCTGGATTGGCCATGGGAATAATGGAGACGCTGGATGTGAAAAAGCTTGTATGTAGATGCCACGCCGGCTATCAGGTGCTTTTGATTGCGCTGGTGGTGCTGTTTGCGGCGCCTACCAGCGTCCTGGCCCACGGCGGCCATGGCCCGACAAACATTCAAACATTTACCCAGGCGATCGGGCCATATGAACTGGCGGTGACGGTGGAGATCCCGCCTTCGGTGCCTGCGCCGCTCTATCTGACCATCGATCCCCAGAGCGATGTTACTGACGCGAAGATGGACTTCCGGGCAGTGCCGCGCGGCCAATCATTCGACGGCGCGCCGGTGGCCGAGGTGATGGGACTGCCAGGGCCGCAAGGAGCCTATCTGAGTGAGCTGCCCGTGGATCGCTATGGCGATTGGGATATGGAAGTGCGTATCAGCGGCCCCAAAGGCAGCGGGACGGCGCGGATTCCATTTACCATCACTGTTCAGCCACTACCGGTGGGCTCGATTGGCCTGTTCGCTGCGCTTGGCGGCCTGGTCGTCCTGATGATTACCAGCATCGCGCTTGCGGCGACGTATCAGCGTAAGGGCCGCCCAGCGCCAGGATGGGCGAATTGGCTCATTGGTCAAGCGATGTTCGCCTGTCTGATCGTTGCTGTCATCTTTGGCATCCAGCAGTTCAGCGCGGCGATCCAAAGTGCCAGCGCGCAGGCGGCAGCCGCGCAGGGGACGCTCAGCAGCACAGCGACTGCTTTTGGACGGCCACACGTCAATATGGCACTGCACATCACACCCACGAGCGGCGCATCCGCACCAACTGCCGGTCAATCGCTGACACTCACACTCGATCTGAGCGACGGCTCGACCGGCCTGCCGGTCGAAGACATCATTCCGCATCACGAAGCGCTGGTTCATTTAGTCGTGATCAGCGCGGATAGTGGCTATTTCAATCATATTCATCCGGCTCGCACCGCGCCAGGGCGCTATGCCATTGCGCTGACGCCCGATCGGCCGGGGAGCTACACCGCATACGCGGAGATCCAGCGCCAGGATAGTGGCACGCAGGTGATTGATCGCAGTTTCGAGGTTGGTGGAACGGCCAACAACTCGCCGCCGCCATCGACAGAAGGACTGGGGCAACGCGCAGTCGCCGACATGCAGGTCGACGTGACGGCATCCGTCGCGTCGTTCACCGCTGGCAAGCAGGCAACGTTCACCTTCAGCTTCAGCAAGGATGGTAAGCCCGTCGCCGATCTGCAGCCCTGGCTCGGCATGGGCGGCCACATGATCGCGCGCAGTGTTGACCAGGCCACATTCGCGCATGTGCATGCGCAGGGGGTCATGGCGCCAAGCGGCATCCTGGCCTCTGGCATCGTCTACGGCCCTGAGATTCGCTTCGTCTACACGTTTCCGCAGCCAGGTCGCTATCAGATCTGGGGCCAATTCAAGCGCGCGGGGCAGATCGTAACGGTGCCGCTGGCAGTCAAGGTGCAATAATGCAAAGCACTTGGGGCAAGCCGTGTAGGACAGTGTGGCGAACCTGTGCAATCTGGCTGATCGCCGTGGCGATACTGTTTGCTTTGCTCACCGCTTGTGCTGGCAGTGGAATCACACAGACGAGCAAGACAGCGCACTATACCGTGCAGCTAGCGCTGGATGGAACCGGCTTTGGCGAGCGCACCGCGATGATCATGGTGACAGACACAGCGGGACAACCAGTCGTCGCCAATGAGGTCGTGCTCGCGCCGGTCATGGAGTCGATGGGCATGGCCGCGCCCGAAACGATCGCCCAGCCAACCGATCCTGGCGATTATCAAGCCAAGGGCGAGTTTTTCTCGATGATTGGCGAGTGGCGAATCAATGTACGTGTAAATGTCGGTGGCAATGAGGAGGTCGCGCGCTTTACGATACAGACGACACAACAATAGTATAGGGTGGCACCCTACGATGAAAGACCCGATGAAAGAGGTTGAGCATGAAGTACCCAAGCATACACATCCGGCACCGGTATCGGCACGGCATCCTCGCTCTTGTTGTAATCGCGCTCGCGCTTACGGCCTGTGGCCCGGCAACACCTGATGGAACCGGCACCGCCGGTGCGCCCACAGCCGCGTCGGCAGCCCTCACACCAATTCTGGCTGCCTCCGAGCTGGTTGTTGGGCCAAATCGTGTGCCGCTTGGGGTGGTACGAAGTGGTACGCCACTTAACGACCCAAATCTCAAGCTGCACTTGCGGTTC
Source organism: Kouleothrix aurantiaca (assembly GCA_001399705.1). GTDB lineage: Bacteria > Chloroflexota > Chloroflexia > Chloroflexales > Roseiflexaceae > Kouleothrix > Kouleothrix aurantiaca. Next base: position 164 of record LJCR01000021.1, on the reverse strand, counting down.
TTCTACCTGGAGGGGCCTGAAGCTGAGCAGACCAAAGTTCGCACCGAGGCCGATGCGGTCTACCGCGGTCAGGGCTTGCCGTTCGGGTTATATGTGGCATATCCAACCTTCGACAAGCCCGGCACTTGGGGTATCGAGGCCCAGATGTCGGTCGATGGTAGCGC